>CAYPMQ010000140.1:0-8678 GCA_964411625.1 uncultured Ignavibacteriaceae bacterium | reverse complement strand
GGATTGAGAAACTGTCCTCCCATGCAGACAAATTTGAACGGGGCATAACTAGCAGAAAGAGCATCAATCAGCCATTCAATTTGTTCTTTGCCGAGTATTGTCCTGTCACCGAATTTTCTGTTCTCGGGAGTTCTGAATGTGCGGTTATCCAAAAGGAAAAATTCAGCATCTCCCCACTGAAACATCGTAGTTATTGACTGAGAACCGTTCATACCATATGAAGGATTTGCCCAGAATAACTTAAACGCCTCAAGCGTAAGATGTTTATTCCTGAAACTCCTGTCAGCATTATTCGGACCGTAATCATGATCATCCCAGATAGCATAGTGATGAACTGAACCGAGCAGCGGCTGGAGTTCCTTTACTGCTCTGTCATGGGAGTATCTTTTCAGAATTCCTGTTCGTGAGTACCAGTCAACTTCCCTCAGATAAGTATTATCACCGAGCCAGATCATAAAATCAGGTTTCTGCCTGAGAATAGTACCGAAAATCTCATAATCTGAGCCATACGGTTTACCCGGCCGGTCATATACTGTCTCATTTATGTATGCGCAGCTGCCAACCGCAAAGGAATATGCCGGCGGATCTTTCCTCCACTGCCACAACTCCTGTGTCCTGAATTTCAGTTCCCAGGGAATATCGGCTTTTTTGCCGTTAATGAATATCTCGTAATTATATATTTCTCCCGGTTCAACTTTATCAGCAACAAGATGCGCTGTAAATGCGGTGTGCTCCGAGGTTGTTATTTCTTTAGTTGAATTTCTCAATGAAGGATCAGAAACAGGATAATACTCTGCTTTTACCTTCACTTCTGATTTTGTCTGAATCCAGATAATGGACTCACGCATTTCAGAATATCCCGGCATCGGTCCGGCATTGATCAGCTCAACCTGGGCATTGAGATTAATTAATGCACCCGTAAAAATCAGCAATATAAATCTTAAAATTAACTTGATTATCATTTTACCTTTTATTTTCCTAACGTTTAAGGATCATGATTTTAGCAGTAGATGCCTGCACAGCCCTGCCATCTGTATTTTCAGAAGTCACAAAAAGCTCTGCGGCACCGGCAATATTCAGATCAGGCGTGTTTTCTATCAGGTAGGTATCAAAATTCTGTTCTGACCGGAATACTTTACCCACTTTTACGGGATTTGCCTGAGGAGCAGCAACATACCATAACTGTATTCCCTGGTTTGCACCAAGCTGAAGACTTTTAATATTAGTGTAAAGAACATGCATGGTTCTTTGATCTCTGTTATAAAAAATCTTTGCGTATGAATCTCTGAACCGGTCAACCCCTTCAAGATTAACGAGTTCAACTCCTCTTGTATTGATCAGAAAATTCATAAGCTGCTGAGTGTTGGCATCATTCTGACCCTGCAAATAAGTATTCCGGGTTATCTGTTTTTCACTTTCTCCATTCTGATTTATGGCAGCTATTTTGTCTTTAACTGTCTGAAGCTCAGTTGAGAAAACATAATATAATCCTCCGATTGCACCAATGAGCAGTATTGAAACCAGCCAGAAAATCCAGGGTGCCAGACCACCTGAACTTTCGGGAACAGGAGGTGCAGGCGCATAGGGAACGGAGGCAAGTCTTGTTGCCCTGAGCTGGTCTGCGGAGACAGCCGGTTCAGGCGAAACATAAGTGGTTCTGCCCGGTGAATCGTCTGAAGGTTCTGATGGGATGTAAGGTTCTTCCGATACAACTTCGCCTGTGCCGGCTGCTTGCTGATAAATCTGACGTCTTCTCAGACGTGCCGGATTAATTGGTTTATCTTCATCAGAACGTGCCGGCTCAATTGTCTCGTTTATTACCCCGGGTGTCGCCTTATAATAATTTTGACTGTATTCCTGTTTAAGAGGCTGCTGCCCCGTACCTTCCGGATGATAAACAGGAGTGCCGAAAATATCTTCTGCGCTCAGAGTTGCCGTCTGTTCCTGTTCGCTTATTTTCACCGTTGGGGGTGCAGCGGGAGGCATTGACTGAGGCGGAGCCGTGGGTGTGACAGGGGGAGTGCTCTGAAAAGATTTCTGCGGAACCGGATTTCTCTTCGGGGGCGGCATGCCGCCTCTTTCAGTTCCGGGTGAAGGCACCCCCATCCTGTTTCTGATCTGAGTGGATTCACCCGGTCTGTTTCCGGAGGCTGACCTCCGGAGTGGTATTGGCACCTCCTCAGGAAAGCTCTCCTCCTTCAGTGGAGGTTCGGCAGATTTTTCTTCGCCTATATTAAAGTGTTGCTCAATTTTAGAGGGTTTTCTGAAATCTTTGGGGATTTCTTCACGGGTTTCAAAACTCTGTATGCTGCTTAGAAATGTTTTTCGGGGATTTATCGAAGTAAGTGATCCATTAGGCTTATCCCCTGTAACCTGTCTCAAAATTGTATCAGCCACATCAGAGCTGATCTCTTTCATGTTCAGAAAAGAAGGCAGCAGTGCTATCAGATTCTGATACTCACCAAGCAGTTGCCATGGAAATTCTTCTGCAGATGAGAGATAATCCACCAGATTTATAAAATCGTCCTTTTCAAGACATCCAAGAGCATAGGGAAAAATCAGAGATTCAAACATACCGTCTGCATCTCCTCCCCCTTCTTCATTTGTAATATTGTACCTGAGATTTACAAGTGCCTGCTTCACCTTTGACTTAACCGCGGCAACGGGCATATTTAATTTCGCTGCTATTTCATTATGATCAAGTCCCGTGTAGAAGGCCAGATATATTACATACTGCTGAGCCTCCGTCAGATTCATCAGCGCCTGTTCAATATCCGGAGCGATACTAATTGCCGTTTCGAGATCAAGAGTATCAATGAACTTTGAAAGGTGAGGAATTATAAAGTAGTTCTCAAATTCGTCCGAATAGTCTTCAACTGAATCGGGGGCGAAGGATTTTTTTAATCTGTAAACAGCTTTGTTTCTTGTCAGATGAATAATCCATGAATATGCATTCTGTGTCTGCGGATTATACAGATTGGCCTTCTTCCAGATGATCCTGGCAATCTCGGTCATTTCTTCCCTGCCTGATTCCTCATCTTCAAGAATTTTGGAAGTAAGGGTGTAGATTATGGAAGAATAACGCTTAAATAGTTCAGAAAAAGCATCGGAATCTTTGTTCTGCACTTTTTCTAAAAGTTCATGATCCGTCATTGTGAAATTGCTGGTTTTTGAGATTATACAAAAATAATTTACTGTGAACTAAAATCAAACCTGATTAAATTTTTTTATTGAATTTATTATATCGTCAATGTTATTAAAAGAGATAACAATACCTGTTTTCCGGTTTTCAAACCGCATTCTGTCATCCATAAGTGCAGTAAGCGGGTGCCAGAAATCTTGATCCGCAATGATCAGTTTAGCAGGAATAAATTCTTTGTTCACACACTCCCAGACTGCGGCAAGCTCAAGAAGAGTGCCCGTTCCTCCCTTCAGAATTATATATGCATCGCCTATATCCATCAGCACTTTAATACGGTCAAAAAGAGATTCGGTCCTGATTTCATCTGTAATGTACTTGTTATGATCATAATTAAAAAAGTTTAGTGTAACACCTATTGCTTTTGCCCCCTCTTCTGCAACCCCTTTCGAAACAGCTTCCATTATTCCCAGATATCCGCCTGAGCAGACGTTAATGCCATTCTGCCCCAGGGCTCTGCCGAGCTGATATGCAAATTCATATTCTGCCTCACCGGCTTTTGGAAATGCGCTGCCAAAAACAGCAGCGGTTTTAATAATCACAATTACCTCAACTTATGTTATTAAATTTCAAACGCCACGGGTTACCGGAACTGATTCATTTGTTAAGATGCCGAATCAATAGCATACCCGTGCTTTTTACCCATATAAAATATATCTTCAGACTTTTAACCACGGCAGATTTATAATTTCTGTCGTTCTGCACCTTTTTTGAGACTATATATATTCGGCTATACGTGCAGTTTCCATAACCGGATCATGTTCTGAAAAAAGGAGTAACCGGGTTGTTATTTTATTTTAATTTTATCTCCGACTTTTATGCCGTGCTTCTCACTAAAGCCCGCAAGTACTTCAAGAACATATTTTGAAGGTTTTTGAGAAGGATAGCTCTGATCACTCAGCGTTTTTGTATTTCTGTGTATTGTGTTAATTGTATAATCTTCGCTTATGAAATACATATCCAGTGAAAGAAATGTATTTCTCATCCAGAAACTCTGCATCTCCGTAACCGGGAAAATGAACAACATACCCTGATTCATTTCCATCTCTTTTCGGTACATCAGTCCGAGCATTCTGTCATAATCGGTATCCGCTATCTCTATATCAATATCAACTTTTACTTTACCCGCTGAATCGGTGAGAGAAAGCTCCCCTTCCTTTGAGAAAGTATACACTTCTCTGTTTTCCTTCATTAAATTACTGACAACCAGATATCCAAGTAATGCGATAATAATCGTAATTACCGTTACCCGCATAATTAGTTTTTTTTGGTCTTCCTTTTGCCTCTTTTGATCCCTTTTTATACTTTTATTTTGATCTTTTTTAAACTGTTTACTCAAAACCGTATTTCCTCAAATTTTGAAATGTTCAGATGACTAATATAATAGAAAGAGAAATCATAAACCTGCCTGAAAAACACATCTCCATGATAAAAAGCGGATGGGGAGCTGATTCGGTTGATAAAGCGGTAGTTGAGAAAATAGTTTATCTTTCTGACGGATACAAAGTTGCCGGTTATCTGGCTTATCCCCGATTTATCAGCCCGGGGAAAAAACTTCCCTGTATAATGTGGAACCGAGGGGGTTCAAAAAAGAGAGGAGTAATTGATGCATTTACCGCCAGGGGAATTTACGGACTGATGGCGTCATGGGGTTACGTGATTTTTGCATCTTCTTACAGAGGAAGTATAGAAGGTGAAGGTGAAGATGAGTTTGGCGGCAGTGATGTAAATGATATTATCAACCTGGTACATGCGGCTGAAGATTTTCCATTTGCGGATATACAGACATGGGGCATTGAAGGCTGGAGCCGGGGCGGGATGATGACATATCTTACCCTTAAACAGCTCAGCATATTTAAAGCTGCCGTGATTACCTGCGGTATTTCAGACCTTGACCTTACATTCAGGGCAAATCCTGAGCTGAGGGCCAGAAACTATGATCTCATCAAAAACTGGGATTATCAGAAAGAAGTAAATGCCCGTTCGGCTGTTAAATTTGCGGATAAGCTTCCCGGAAATACAAAATACCTTTTAATACACGGAAATGCCGATACGGTAGTTGACGTGAATCAGACTCTTGATCTGGCTAAGAAATTTAACGAACAAAAACTATTTTACAGAATGATTATTTTGGAGGAGGGAGATCATTTTCTGAGGAACTTCAGAAATGAAGTTGATGATGCCCGGAAAAAGTGGTTTGACCGTTTCCTTAAATAATCCGGGCACCAGAAACTTTTAGTATTTAAGCATTCCGCCTGAAACGTTTTTTGCTTTGTAACCCGCTTTCAGCAGATATTCTGTGGCAACAGCTGAACGTGAGCCTGAGCGGCAAACTACGTATATTTCTTTATCTTTGTGCTGTTTCAGCTCATCCATTCTCTTATCAAGCTCCTGAAGCGGAATATTAATAGCACCTTTGATATTCCCAAGCTCCCCTTTCAGTTCCCGGGGGGTTCTTACATCCAGTACTATAAAATCTTTATCTGCAGATTTGAGTTTATCTTTCAGTTCCTGCATCGTGATTGAGTTTTCAGACTGAGCACATCCCGTCAGGGTCATAATCATAAACAGAAAAAGAAAACTCACGATATTTCTTTTCATTGTTTTCTCCGTACAGTTATTTTAATTGAATTCTGAAATTATCGGAAATCAGTGGCAGCTGCAGGTACCGCCGCAGCATCCGCCTGCGGATGTTCCGTGCTCCGGGTCTGCTGCACATGAACCGTCAGAACATCCTGAATCGGTAAATGTCATTGAGGGCACTTCAGGCATTTTGAAGGCAACTCTTGAAATTACTTTTCTGATATCGGACGTAAAGCACTCCGGGCAGACTACATCCTTTTCCAGCGCAGCTGATTTGAACAGCATTTCAAATCTGTTGCCGCACTTGTTGCATTTGTATTCAAAAACAGGCATTATTATCTGATCCTTTTATTTACAATCGTCAAGTTTTAGATACTTCATCAGGTTGGCATGTATATCTTCTGAAAGCTCAACCGTATAGCTTCTGTACATATCAATGGTGGTTTCAACCGAATCAAAGTAACTTTTGCATTTAGGACAACTTTCCAGATGTGCTTTGATAGCCACACATTTATCGGAATTAAGCTCTTCTCCCAGATTTTCGCAAATATGTCTGAGAACAACGCCGCAGTTAACGTCTTCTACTTCGTGATTTTTCATTGAAAAGCCTTTGTTATTTCTTTTCTTAAATATCCTCTTGCTCTGTGCAGCCTTGATTTAACGGCAGGCACTGAAATTCCTGCCACTTTTGCCGTTTCTTCTGTTGAGAGCTGTTCAACATCTCTCAGCATAAAAACTATTCTGTACTCAGGAGCAAGTTTATTAACGGCTTCGTCAAGTATTCTTCTAAGCTCATCGTTCTCTACTGATTTGATCGGCAGAGTATTCCAGTCGGCCATATATCTGTCATCAAATAAATCCTCATCATCATCGGGTTCCACAAAGGTACCCTTTTTGATCTGTCTGGCTGCCATAAGGCAGTGATTAACAGCAATTCTGTATAGCCAGGTTGAGAGCTTTGATTTCCGGTCAAACTGTCCCAGGTTTTTTATCATGCTGTAAAAAGTTTCCTGCATAGTGTTTTCTGCCTTATCACGGTCACGGCAAATTTTGAATGCAAAATTATATACCGTCTGTTCATGCAGTTTAACAAGATCCGCAAGCGACTTTCTATCGCCTGATACTGCTTTTTGAATTAATTCGTTTTCGCTCATGATATGATGAATAATATTCTGATTAGTTTCGCAATGTCAGTTACTAAATTCAAGACTTTTCCATAAATACCAGCTTGCAATGGTATTATGCGGGCTCCATCCGTATCTGACGGATAATTCTTTAATCTGATCCTCACGGGGATATGTTTCAAAACCATAGTTTATCGCAATTGCCCGTTTAATTCCTAGATCGCCGAAGGGCAGAACATCAGGCCGCCCAAGCGTGAAAATCAGAAACATGTGGCTCGTCCAGACTCCTATTCCTTTTACCCGGGTGAGTTCCTTGATCACTTCGTCATCGGGGAGCTCTGCAATATTTTTAAGTCTGAGTTCACCCGAAAGAACCTTTGCGGAAAGATCTTTAACGTATCTCGCTTTTGAATTTGAAAGTCCGAAGGCTCTGAGTTCTTCATGTGTAAAAGTGATAAGTTTTTCCGGAATAAATTTTTCGCCGCAGACCGCCTTCATTTTTTTCAATATGGATTCTGCAGCCTTTACTGAAAGCTGCTGACCTGCAATTGATGTTACAAGCTCACCAAAATAATCATAGTGCGGAGTAAGTGTGCAGTCACCTGCTTTCTCAATAATCCGCGAAAGTATTTCATCACTTTTTTTAAGATGAGTTATACCTTCACTTATTTTGTTTTTATCCATATTTTACATATGAAAATTTAAATTATTATGTTCAAAGCCAGATACCTTAAGCAAATCAGAGAAAACAAGCTATTCAGAAACAAGACTGATCTGCTCACCGCCGGTTTGTTTCATTCCTCAAACATCATTCGTGTTCCCAAAGGATTCGTTCTCTGGAGCACCGGAGAAGAGGCTGATTGCTTTTACTTAATTTTAAGCGGAACATTAAAGTTAAAAATAATATCCCAAAATAAAAAAAAGATAATTCTGAAGCAGGCATCCAATTTTACAGGAGAGAAGGAATTCCTCGAAAAAACAACCCGCGTTTCCTCACTGATTGCTGAAACAGATTCAGTTCTTTATAAGGTTGATCACAGACTTTTTTCCGGGATTCTCTCCCTGCTTGAGCCTGAAGACTTAAATCTCGGTATTTACTCAGAGGAATATTCTCTATCCGTTGATATTAAAGATTCCGAAAAACTTCTCGGGCATCAGGTACCGGAACACAGAAACAAAGAAGAAGCACCGCAAGAAGGATCAGAAAAATTCTCCTTTAAGGATGTTATAGATTTCTACAGAGTCTTCAACCACCGGCTTAAAAGGCATATAGATGCTATTGCCAAAAACCGTAACAACCCTTCTTTTGATAATCATATGCTTGCGGTTTCTTATCTGATAAACCATCTTGAGCCAAACACAAAGTATGCAATAAAATATACAAATATCTGGCTTGGTGATTTTTCAAATGATTTATGTCAGGTGTTCAGAGACCTTTCATGCTCGCACAACATTGTGACTGTATCTCTTTTTAGCGGACAGTATAATATTATTTACGATAGAACAGTCCTGCTCAATCTGTATATTTTTGTGTTCCACATTCTGCTTGAAGTGTTCTGCAACGGGTTTTATCTCAACATTTTTAATGACACAAAATCACCTATGGTAATCAGGCTGACGGCCGGGCTTCTTTCAAAAGAAGCAATTCCCAACAGTGTGCTTTTAAAGGAAAACATAAAAAAAGAGATAAAAGATTCTTTTCTCGCCAGACACCCTGAACTAAGCTCAAGAGTTTCGGTGGACGTTAATAAATTCACACTTAAGCTTAACAC
>CAYPMQ010000139.1:0-8683 GCA_964411625.1 uncultured Ignavibacteriaceae bacterium | reverse complement strand
CTGCACCTGTGGGATTTGACGGGGAGTTAAGAATAATTATTTTAGTTTTGGGAGTTATTGCCTTATCTATCTCTTCGGCTGTAATCTTAAAATTATTTCTTGCATCCGAAGGAATCGCAACGGGAACTGCTCCGGCTATTTTTGCCATTTCAGGATAACTTAGCCAGTAAGGAGCCTGAAAAACAATCTCATCTCCCGGATTGCACGCAGCCATAATAAGATTAAAAATACTTTGCTTTGCACCGTTAGAAACTAGCAGGTTCTCAGTTTTATAGTCAAGACCGTTGTCTGTTTTGAACTTATGAATAATAGCAGCAAGCAGATCAGGGATTCCCTTATTAGGCGTGTATTTTGTAAAATTATCCCGTATAGCTTTGTATGCAGCATCTTTTATATACTGAGGTGTTGGGAAATCAGGTTCGCCGGCGGAAAAACTCAAAACATCATTACCTTCACTTATCAGCTTTTTAACAAGCGCAGTGATAGATAATGTAACACTTTCTGATACCTGAGAGGCGGTTAATGAAAATCCTATCAAAGTGACTCCTGATGATGATATAATTTTAAGTAACAGACTTAAAATTACAAAGATTGCTCATCATTAGGAAATCAAATTTTTATCAGAGAGGTGCCTTTTCAATATTCTGAGCAGGAATAATGTTAGTTTTTTTCAGGTCTTCTATTATTTTCTCTGCAGAAGGAAAAAGCAGTGAAAATACAGTCCTTGAATAGACAACTTTACGTGATTCATCAATAAGTACAACTTTTCTTTTAGGCATTCCCAGATAACCTAAAGCTTCATATTTCCTGCAGACATCACCGGTATTATCACTCAGAAGCTTAATATCTGTTTTAAGCCGGGTACAGAATTTTTTGTGAGATTCAACTGAATCCATACTGATCCCGAAGACCTCAATTCCATACTTATGAAATAATTCAAGATTTGCCGTATAATCTGAAAGCTGATTTGCACAGACATAAGAACTGTCTTTAGGGTAAAAAACCAGGAGCACCTTACCTTTGATATTTTCTGTCAGATTAAAATCTGCTCCATCCTGATCTTTAAGTGTGAAATCAGGAGCATAAACTTGTATCATATCAATCCTTTAATTCAGAATTGTTTTTTAGTGCGTTAATACAAAAGCTGATGTGTTCTTCAAGCGGAATTTCAAGGAGTTCTGCCCCTGCTTTAATATCTTCCCTGCTAACCGCCCTTGCAAAAGCTTTATCCTTCATCTTTTTAATTACCGATTCGGGATTTACCTCCTCAAAGCTTTTTCCCGGCTTAACATACTTCACTGCTGTAATAAAACCGCTTAACTCGTCACATGCAAAAAGAACTTTTCTGAGAAGGGTTGTTCTGGGCGGTACTCCCGCATAAGGAACGTGGGATAAAATAGTGTCAATAAACTCCTGTTCAAAACCCCTCGATGCCAGAATTTCTGCTCCTTTGAACGGGTGACCTCCTTCTTCCGGGTACATTTCATAATCAAAATCATGCAGAAGTCCTGCATTACCCCAGTAATCCTTATTTTCAGCAAACTTATCCGCATAGGCCCTGAGACAAGTCTCAACGGAAAGAGCATGTCTCAGCAGTCCGGGGGTTTTAGTGTATTCAGTAAGAAGACTGTAACAATATTCTCTGTTTATTTCATTTTTCATAATTTAGCCGAAGGACAATATTTTGAAATTACACATTTATGACACGCAGGTTTTCGGGCAAAACAAACTGTTCTGCCATGAGTGGCAATAAGATGAGAGAAAATGACCCAGTCATTTTCATCAATGAGCTCTTTTATCCTGTACTCTATCTTTTCAGGGTCCTGTGAATCAGAAAGACCGAGCAGGTTTGAAATTCTCTTAACATGAGTATCAACTGCAACCGAGGGATATCCAAAAGCATTTCCTGCAACTACAGATGCGGTTTTTCTTCCTACACCCGGAAGCAGGCAAAGCACCTCAAAATCTGAAGGAACTTCTCCGTTGTGATCCTCAATAAGCTTAGAACAGCAGGATTTTATGCTTTTTGCCTTCTGCCTGTAAAATCCTGTTGAAAAAATGTCTTTTTCAAGCTCCTCATCTGAAACATCTAAAAAATCCCGTGGGGTTTTGTACTTCAGGAAAAGATCCTCGGTAACAATATTCACTCTTGCATCAGTGCACTGAGCGGAGAGAATGGTTGCAATCAGAAGCTGAAACGGAGTTTGATAATTTAAGGCACAGCGCGCCTCAGGATACTCCTGCTTAAGGAGTCCCGTAATACCGGCAGCCCTTAATTTAATCTCTTTATCTGTTTCGTTCATCTTTTTCAATATTTTCCATGAGCAGACGTTCAACTATCTCATCATTTTTAAGATGTTTTTCAATAATTTCATTTACATCTTCAGGTTTAACTCTGCCGTACCAGATTCCCTCAGGATAGATGACCACAGATGGGCCAAGTTCACAATTATTAAGACAGCCTGCAGTATTGGCTCTCACGGAGGATGCAAGTCCTGCAAGTTTTATTCCGGTTTTGAATTGCTCCTTCAGAGCTTCTGAACCTCTTGAATGACAACAGCCTCTGGGATGTCCTTCTTCTCTTTTGTTTTCGCAAATAAAGAGATGTTTTTTGTATTTTTTCATGCACCGATTATAACTTTATTCACTTTAATTAACAGTAATAACGGCTAAATAGTTTAATGAAAAACCTGACAGATACACTTTTTTCTTCTCTTGTTTTTACTGGGGAGATCATATTCATGCTCGTTCCGGGGGTGCTCATCCTGGTGATTCTATATTTCTTTCAAAAGAATGCAAACGGATACCTGCTTAAGGCTTATAATAAGGGAACGGTTATTTTTGCAGGCATCATAGGTACACCTGTACATGAAACGGGTCATATACTAATGTGCCTTCTTTTCGGTCACAAAGTAAAAAGCTTCAGACTGATTGACTTCAAAGCACCGGGAGGCACACTCGGATATGTTAATCACAGTTTCAACAGTAAAAACTATTATCAGAGGGCGGGCAATTTCTTTATTGGCCTTGCACCTATACTATCAGCCGCCGCCGCAGTCTGTCTTTTATCATTGTATATCCCTTTTTTCACTGAAATATTTCGAGCTGAAAAAGTAAAATTCGGTCAGGATCTATTTCAGACCGGAGTCTGGATCAATTTTATTTCAGGTCTGCTCAGTCACTCGTTTCATTCAATAACCAAAATCTTCAATCTGCTGGCGAATAACTTCAGATGGGAATATCTTCTTTATACATTCATTTTATTCAGCATATCACTGCACTTTGCACCGAGTCCTTCTGATTTCAAAAATGCATGGTACGGATTTATTACAATCGGGATTCTTTTTATTCTGACAGTTATAATACTTGAACTTACTGGCCCCAATAACTTTAATTATAAAGGATTAATTAAATCAGCAGTAATAACCTCGGTGAATTTTTTAGCCGGAATGCTTTTCCCGTCACTTCTCGCCCTGTTTATTTCCTACCTGATTTCATTGCCCGCGTATCTTATCAGGGAAAAAAGACTTCTTTCACCCTTCAGTTAAATAATGTTAACCTCTTCCTCAATCAGTATTCCGAATCTTTCTCTTACCCCTGCTTTTATTTTCTGAGCCAGATTTAACAGCTCAGCTCCGGTGGCATTTCCGTAATTCACCAGAACCAGAGCATGATTTGGTGAAGTTCCGGCGTCTCCTTCCCTGATACCTTTAAAACCAGCATTCTCAATAAGCTGCGCCGCCGAAACTTTTAAGCGTCCATCTCCTGCCGGAAATCCTTTTATGCCGGGAATTAAATTATGAAGCGATCGGAATTCAGCCTCACTGATAACAGGATTCTTAAAAAAACTTCCGCAGTTGCCAAGTACTTTAGGATCGGGAAGTTTCGAGTTTCTTATACTGATAACCGCATTTCTGAGATTTTGAAGAGAGTATTCGCCTCCGAGATATTCATCGATGAATTCTTTCAATCCTTTATAACTTAATTCAGGTTTGCCTTTCTTTGATAACCTGAATGTCACTGATAAAATTATTACCCTTCCTTTCAGTTCTTGTTTGAATATGCTGCTTCTGTAACCGAATCTGCATTCATTCCCATTCAGTGTTCTGACAGCAGATTCTTCAAGGTCAAAGAATTCCACTTCGTAAATTGAATCACCGGCTTCCTGACCATAAGCACCTATATTCTGAATAGGAGCAGCCCCCGTTGTACCAGGAATAAGCGACAGGTTTTCAACGCCCCAGAAGTTATGCCCGACACAGAAACCGACTGTTTCATCCCAGTTTTCACCTGCGCCGAATCGGATGATGACAGAATTTTCATCCCGCTTTAAAATCTGCTTCCCTTTAACCATATTACGGATAACAAGTCCGTCATAATCTTTAGTGAGGAGGATATTGCTCCCTTCACCGAGAACCAGAAACTGATTATTTACTTTGCTGAGAATCTCAGGAAGTTGATAAATGTCAGAATCTAAATTCAGTTCTGTGTAATAACGGGCGCTGATATCCACACCCATTGTATTAAATTTTTTTAGTGAAACGTTTTCATTCAAAATCATTATAAATCAAAGGCTTTAATGAGTTGTTTTAATTTTTTCATGAAGCTTTTTTTTTGCAAATTGCATACTAATTTGGATTAATATATAATCTTTACTAATTAATCTGCTAATAAAAACCAGTATTGTGACTTTTCAAAAGAATTAATGGAAACACTCCAGATAATTTTGCTCTTCGGTGTATTTCTCCTGCTCTCCGTACTGATGTTTTTCAGAAAAATACCGGCACTCCTTGCATTACCTGTAATGGCTTTCCTTATACCACTGATTTCAGGCGTAAATATAATTGATGTACTTACCCTGGTGATCGGACAGGGCTCAACACGGCTCGCTCAGGCTTACACTATTGCTATATACGGTAGTATGCTCAGTATTCTGATGCAAAAGACAGGTGTTGCAGAGCGCTTTATCAAAATCGGTGCTGAACTCTCTGGCGATAAACCTTTTGCCATTGCTCTCGTTATGCTGATCCTTGTAACACTTCTTTTCACGACTCTGGGCGGACTTGGTGCAATCATCATGGTTTCAACCGTAGTGCTTCCTATACTGATTTCTGCCGGAGTGAGTCCGCTGACCACCACAGGAATTTTCCTGATTGGTCTCAGTATGGGAGGGATATTTAATGTCGGTAACTGGGCACTTTACACCAACGTTCTCAAACTGGACTTTAATGAAGTCAGAACATTCGCATTAGTAATGTTTGTCCTGACATTTCTGATCGCTTTAGGTTACATTGTCATCCAGCTATATAAGGACGGGCACGATATAAATTTTATAAAAATAGGAATATATGCTGTGCTTGTGGGGTCTGTATGCGCCGGAGTTTATTACGGTTTTCAGTTACTTCCCGGAAATATTCGCGAAAATACACTTTACACAGTCTCTGCAGTGGGTACGGGATTGAAATATATCATCGGCACACTGATCCTGGCGTTATTTGCCCTTGTGTTTTACAGGGCTTTTGCCGGTAAAAATGAAGAGGTTCATTGGAGTGCATTTTTCACACCTGTGATTCCTCTTATTCTTATCCTGCTCTTTAATTTTGATATTATAGCAGGATTCATTGCCGGTCTGCTTTATGGATTTGCCGCCACCTACAGAAAAAAAGGAATGAACACTCTTGTAAGATCAATACTTGAGGGAGGTGCAGTTGTAATGCCCGCAGTTGCACTTATGCTTGGGATAGGAATGCTGCTTAATGCAGTTATGGGTCCCGGTTCACTCGCAAATACTGTTTACAAAGATGGCTGGCCGGTGCTGAACCTTCTTCAGCCTGTTATGAAGGGGGTGGTTCCCACAAACGCCATTTCATATATTCTTATATTTACATTAGCCGCTCCCCTCGCGTTATACAGAGGTCCTTTGAATGTCTGGGGTATGGGTTACGGCATAGCAGCCATATTTCTTGCCAGCGGAATGGCTCCCGGAGCTATTATGGGCCTGTTGATTTCTGTTGGTCAGATACAGGGTATCAGTGATCCCACAAATACTCAGAACGTCTGGCTTGCCAATGAAATGAGGGTTGATGTACAGAAAATACTCTGGAACACACTACCCTACACTTGGCTTGCTGCATTATTAGGATTAATTGCTTCATCTTTACTGTTTTACTGATTATGAGTAATTTAAGAAGAATTAAAATAGGAATTGACGTAGGTGGCACTTTTACTCATGCAGTTGCTGTGGATATTAAGGATTATTCTATAGTCGGTAAGGCATGTGTTCCAACCACACACACTTCAGAATATGGCGTTGCCCGCGGTGTCGTTGATTCTATGCTTGAACTGATCAGGGATCATACTATTATGCCTGAAGAAATTATACTGATTGCTCATTCCACTACTCAGGCAACGAATGCCCTGCTTGAGGGTGATGTGGCTAAAGTGGGGATTATTTGTCTCGGATCAGGTATTGAAGGCAAAATTGCAAAGAAAGAAGCGAATCTCAAAGATATTGAACTTTCCCCGGGCAAGTTTCTTCCCACTTGTTTCAGATTCATAGATACTTCCGATCCGGAATGGGGCACTAAAGTACCGGAATTTATTGAAGAACTTAAAGCAGAGGGTGCTCAGGTTTTTGTAGCCTCAGAGGCATTTGGTGTGGATCATCCCGAAACCGAGGAGTTTGTTGCACAAACTGCAGTCTCGATGGGATATCAGGCAACCGCTGCAAGCACTATCTCAAAGCTTTACGGACTTAAAGTCAGAACCAGAACGGCAGTTATAAATGCTAGTATGATGCCTAAAATGCTTGATACGGCTAACATGACTGAAAAGGCAGTACGTGAGAGCGGTATTGCCGCTCCCCTGATGGTCATGCGCTCAGACGGGGGCATCATGGATATCAATGAAATGCGTAAGCGGCCTATTCTCACAATGCTTTCAGGCCCCGCAGCCGGTGTTGCTGCAGCGCTTATGTATGTTAAAATATCCGATGGTATTTTTCTGGAAGTCGGTGGCACATCAACAGATATATCTGTTATTAAGAATGGCAAACCTCAGATAAAAACAGCACAGATAGGTAAAAACAGGCTTTTTCTCAGAACCCTTGATGTACGCACACTTGGTATAGCCGGCGGTTCAGTTCCCCGTTATGACGGTGAAAAAATTATTGATGTCGGGCCCCGCTCGGCACATATTGCAAAACTGAAATATGTCTCATTTTCTGATACTGAAGATTTCACTGAAATAGAGATAAAGAAAACCAAACCGGTGGAAGGTGATCCCTCAGACTATTTGGCTATCAAACCCGTTAACAGGGAGCATTTTTCATTTACCGTTACCCCCACCGGGGCATCATATCTGATGGGACTTGTTAAAGCGGTTGGTCACGGATCAGGAAATCTTAAAAATATCAGGGACTGCTTTAACGCGCTGGGAATTAAATTTAAGAAAAAACCTGAAGACGTGGCAAAAGAGATTCTTGAGATTTCTGCTGATAAAATCAAGCCTGTTATCAAACAGTTAGGCAGAGAATATAAACTTGACGATAATCTGATTCAGTTTGTAGGAGGCGGAGGCGGAGCATCTGCAATTGTTCCGTTTACAGCGGATTATATGGGAGTACCGCATCAGATTGCCGAAAACTGTGAAGTGGTTTCGGCGATCGGAGCAGCGCTGGGAATCATAAGAGATTCCATAGAGCGGAATATTATCAATCCTACGGAAGGTGATCTGATAGCACTAAGACAGGAAGCCGTTAATTCTGTCATTAAAATGGGAGCATTACCGGAATCGGTTGAAGTTACAATCGAAATCGACAACCAGAATAAAAAGGTTGTTGCAACGGCCTACGGCTCATCGGAAATGCGCACAAAAGATCTCGGGGTTGATTATAAAACTGAGAATGAGATTCTCGGCATCGCTTCAAAGTCCTTTAAAAAAGAAATCCCCGAGCTTGATATCCCGGGCAAAACTGATTTCTTTTACGTTGTGCGACACAAAAAGGTGAATAAGGGTTTTCTCGGATTTTTCGGATCAGTGCGTGAAGATTACAGGATAATTGATGCCGAGGGCACTATAAGACTGCAGGTCAATAATGCAGTATCGTCTGTATGTACAATAGGAGGCATCAAACAGGAGATCTCATCACTTATCCGGAATCTTACAACATTTGGTGATGCCGGCGCCCTTGTGCCTGATGTTTTCATTATCTCGCAATCCAAAATTGTTGACATGACAGGTCTGATTCTTGAGGCACAGATATTAACAGTCTGCGAAATTGAACTTAAAGATATTCCCGATCAGGAAATAGTTATACTTATCGCATCTGCGAAACAGTAATATGAACGAATTATTAGAAATTATAAAACATAAACTTATAGTCTCATGCCAGGCAGAGGATGGCGATCCCTTTAACTCACCCGAGGGGGTGACACTTATGGCTAAAGCCGCAATAATGGGCGGTGCCGCAGCAATAAGGAGCAGGGATATTGATAAAACAAAGATGATCAGGGAATCGGTTAATGTTCCCGTAATAGGTCTTACAAAGGATTACTTCCCCGATGGTACGGTCAGAATTACCGGTTCGTTTAACGAAGCTGAAGATATTCTCGGGACAGGCTGTCATATGATAGCTATTGACGGAACATTCAGGGAGAGAGAAAACTTAAACGGTCCCGATTTC
>CAYPMQ010000138.1:0-8704 GCA_964411625.1 uncultured Ignavibacteriaceae bacterium | reverse complement strand
GGTTGAACCGGCACCGGGATTAATCTGCTGGGGTCTTACCATTGCTGAATTTAGAGTACTAAGGGGGTTACCGTTAAAATCAAACGAAAGAACTTTGCCGTCACCGTAATTGGTTGTAAGTACGTCATTTGTTCTGAAGATAATATCAAATGGGGAGTTCATGCCGCCGGCTGCATTCTGAATAAATTTCCCGAGATAGTTACCGGCCGCATCATATTTAACAACAGAATTTATAGAAGATCCGCCACCGCACGTAACGTATAAGTTGCCGGCAGCATCAAAGAAATGCCCGCGTATGTTATCCATTTTGGATGTATCAACTCCGCCTGCAGGTGCAAATGTGCCGAGTGCTGCTCCTGAAAGTGTATCATAGTGCAGAACAACATCAAGAAGCTGATCAGAAATAGTCAGGTTGTTTGAGACCGGGTGCATGATTGCTTTTTTAGGAGTACTCAGTGAAGCGTCTGATATAAAATTTGCTTCAATTATATCACCTGTGACCGTGCTTACAAGTGAAACCTGATCTGCACCACTGTTCACGAGAAACGCAACACCGTTAAGGTTTGTAGTCTGGTTCGTGCTTATCTGATAACCGAGAGCCGGATTTGTAATTCTGCCCTGACCGTAGTTTATTCTTGCACCCAACAGGTTGTAACCCTGCAGAATATCTGCATAGGTAAGCATTGAGCCCCCTGAATAAGGGTCATGAATATTATTCATAGCCAGATATAACGGCTGGTTGTTTTCCACCCCGGCTAAGGTGATAAACTCTCCTGCAGCAGTATATATTTCAAGCGGATAACCCAGCTCAAGTGCAAGACTTTTTGCATCGGCAATTATTGAGGGGTTTTCTTCTGTCTGATATAACAGATTGATCAGCTTGTTATCATTGATTTCATTCTGTCCGAAAGAAGTTATGCTTAACAACACTAGAAGCAGAATTAATCTTTTCATCAGTACTCCGGTATTAGTTTTTATTTGTATCGTAAATTTTGAATTTCGGGGCAAGATTCAGCTTGCATTCATCGAGCAGAAGTTTGACTGTAAGATCGTTAGGATCACTTTCAAGCAGACGCTGATAGTAATAGGCTGCCTCATTATATTTGCCTTTTTCAAACAACTCATCCGCTTTTTTTCTCATTTCATTAAGATTCTCGGGAACTGATTCTCTCGGCCTCAATGATGACTGCCCGGCTTTAACAGGTTCTTCCCTCGTTTTTTCAAACTTTATCTTAAGAATATTTTCACATTCCTCTATACAAAAGATCAGATAAGGATCATTAGGCATTACATTAAGTGCAGCCTTGTATTTCTCAAGTGCCTCAAAATACTTGCCTTCGTTAAACAGGGCATCAGCACTTTCTCTCAGATTATCGGGATCATCAGGAAGGAGACCAGGCTCAGGAGCGGAAGAAATATAGCCCATTTTTGTTTCACATTCATGTATCAGCACTTTGAGGTATTCATTTGCCGGATCTTTTGCGAGTGCGAGCCTGAAATACTCCAGCGCTTTACTGTAATTGCCCTCGGCCATATAGTCATTTGCCTTTTTCTGTTCATCGGAAAGCTGAGGAATCAGGACTTCTTCTTTAAGCTTATTATAAAGCTTTTCCTTAGCCTCTTTCATGAGTGCAGTCAGAGTATTGCCGTCATCATTACCACCGGCGATAAGTTTATCAATCAGATCAAGAGCCTCAGAGTAATTTTCGGCTGCAATGAGGTCTTTCACGTTTTGTACAGTTGCCTTTTCAGTATCCGTTTTTTCAGGTATATAACTGTTCTGCTGTGATATCAAGTTTTCATTCAGTGCCGATTGATTCTGATTCTTACCTAAAACTTCTGAAAAAAGACGGATCTGCTTTTCACTTTCCTCAATCAGATAATTAACATTATAATCATCGGGGAAAATGGATCTCGCCTGAAGAAACAGATTCAGCGCATCCGGATAATTACCTGCATGATAAAACCTGATAGCATTTTTACAGAGATCATCAAACTGTTTTTTGTTTAACATGATCTCTTTTTTAAGTTTCTCACGTTCTTCCTTTACTTTTAGCTCTGATTCGATTTTCTCTTTATAAATCCTTTCAATTTCGCTTTCACACCTTGAAATAAAATATGCGACATTGATATCTTCAGGGAACAGATCTTTCGCTTTATTGAAATAGATCAGAGCCGTATCAAAATCTCCGTTACTGAAGGCTTCCGTTCCCCGGGCTGAGTTAACATAGAACTCCTGAAGTCTGTTTTGTTCACCTTTTCTGAAATTATCAATAAGGTTTCTGATTGTCACTTCTTTTTCAGCTTCTAACTTATTTTTCATATTCAGAATGAGTTTCGGTTTCTCGGTACACTCCCTGATTAAGAAATGAGCAAGGGGATCATTGGGAAATACATTCAGTGCGGCATTAAAATGGTATTCAGCTTCCTTATAATTGCCGAGAGTAAATTCTTTTACGCCTTCTGAAGTGATTTTGTAGTAATCTTCAATTTTGCGATTAAAAAGCCTCTCTGACCGGTTGAAAACTTCTATCTCAAGTTTCTTTTTCTCTTCTTCAGTCTCTTTGTACCGCCTGAGGATCTGCAGAAAACCTTTCACTGTTCTGAAGGCTTTTTCAAGCTCATTCAGATCTGCCATCGCAAGTTCTTTTATGCGAGGGTTATTAGTTGAAAGGGCGGCTTTAAGCTGCTCTCTTTGTGTAAGAAACCTAAATTCGGCATCATCAGGTGAAATGGACTCCGGGAAGCCAAGTTTCAGCCATGCAGTTTTAAGTTCTTCGGGATCAGCGGCAAATTCGATCCCCTCTATTTTGATCTCCTGTTCTTTTTTAAGCATCTGATAAGCCTGCTCAATTGAGGAAAGCTGTAAATTCAGTGAATCTCTTATCACAGGGAACGGAGTTGAAGAAATCTGTTTTTTAATCTCGTCTTTGAGATTGTTATAGATTAAATCAAGATCAAATTCTTTTACTTCGGTATTAATGCCAAGAAGCTCTCTTGCCTCGTCGTATGTCATAAATTTTAAGCTGTTAAGTGTTAAAATTTGTCTAAATTAATATACTCAATTGAAATAAAATAATCTATTCTAAACGGAAATAGTTATCGATTTTAACATGCAGGCAGAAAATACGGGTGGAAGTTGGAAAATAATAGAGGATTAAAGCAATTTTCGGATATCAGGGAAGGGTTAAAATATCTTGCTGCGAGGAAGTCAGTTTACTATCAGATACCTTATCCGCTGGTTCCTCAGAAATACAACCGTGAATACCGGAAAGGGAAAGTGAAGTTTAATCCTGCATTATGTCTCTGCTCATGCAGTGAATTTCTGAGAAGAAAAGAACTTTTTTCAATGGAATCGTGGCATCATCATGTCTGCGCTCACCTGTTTGATTTTTTTACCGATAAAAACCTTTTATCTGATTATGACAGGATTCTGCTATGGTCGGAGGTAAGATTCGGCTACCATAATATACTAAGAATCAGGGGTGTTACAGAGGGGGATGAGAATGATATATTTCTCCAGATGCCTCCTCTTGATAAGGTGGAATGGATTAATGTGCTGGTAAAAGCCTCCGGATCAGGGCACTATGTTAAACACTCTTATTCGCTGACAGAAAACCGCTGGAGTTATGGTATCCCGCCGGAAGAAAGCGTAAGGATTGAGAGGGTTATTCTAACCGCAATAAAAAGTCTAACCGGCAGCTGAACATGATCTCCGAATTACTCTTTAGTTCCCGGATATCCCGTTTTCTCTGGTATCTGTATTAAGTTATCATTATTTTTAGCTTACAAAGCGAAATAATTATTAACCGGAGAATCAATGAAATATCCGAAACGGCTTTCCTCACTTCTTTTCGTTACAATTCTTGGCTTAATCTTCAGCGGCTGGAATCCGCCGGATGAAGGGATGTTTCCGCTGAGTGAGATCGGCGGACTCAATCTTAAAGAGGCAGGCCTTAAGATTGAGATTTCAGATATTTATAACCCCGGAGGCACGAGTCTTACAGATGCACTTGTGAAAGTGGGAGGCTGCACCGGCTCATTTGTTTCTGATAAGGGACTTATCCTGACTAACCATCACTGTGCATTCGGATATGTTGCGGCGGCGAGTACTGTCATAAATAACTATCTTGAAAATGGATTTATTGCTGATTCAAAAGAAAAAGAGATTCCTGCTGAGGGGCTGACCTGCCTTATTACGCAAAGTTATGAAGATGTATCGCAAAGGGTTCTTACTGCGGCAGAAGGTAAGGAAGGCGTTGATAGAATTAACGCCATTGCAGATATCCGTGATAAGATAATAAAAGAAGCTGAGGCTGAAGAGGGGATAAAAGCTGAAGTTGCAGAGATGTTTGTAGGTAAATCTTATGTTCTGTTCAGATACCAGACTATCCTGGATGTGAGGCTTGTTTACATACCTCCGAGATCTCTGGGTGAGTTTGGAGGAGAGACCGATAACTGGGTCTGGCCGCGTCATACAGGAGATTTCTCATTCCTGCGTGCCTATGTTTCTAAAGACGGCAAACCGGCTAAGTACTCTGAAGACAATGTGCCCTTCAAACCCAAAAAGTTTATCAAAGTGAGTCCCAACGGAGTCAAGGAAGATGATTTTGTCTTCATGCTCGGTTATCCCGGCAGAACATTCCGAAACATGCCTGCCGAATTCCTGAGATATCATGAGGAAGTTTTTCTCCCTTTCATCCAGACAATGTATGCCTCGCTCATCAAAAAATATGAAGAGCTGGGCAGTGCTGATCCGGCCCTGGCGCTTGAACTTGCTTCAACAATCAAGGGCCTCGCAAATACCGAGAAAAATTTCAGGGGAAAAATCCTTGGTATGAGAAGAATAGGACTGACTGCTAAGAAGTTTGAAGAAGAAAAAGCAATGAAGCAGTTTATTGCCTCTGATGCAGTTCTTGCTTCAAAGTACACGGGTCTGTTTGAAGAGATTGCAGACGCGTATAAAACACATTTTGAACTGACGGGAAAGCAGAGAACCGCAGGAATGTATAATAACTTTATGGGTTCAGTGGATATTGTCCGGTTCATGAATGCATATATGAAAAGTAAAGATCAGCCGGATGAAAAACGTGATAAGATATTCAGGGAAGGTAATGAAGAAGCTCTTATGCAGGAGGTTGATAAGCTTTTTTCCAATCTGAATAAAGAAGTTGATGTTCAGACTTTTGCCGTGCTTGTTGAAAATGCCGGTAAATATCCTGAGATGAGGTCATGGAGCCTTTTGGAGCCATTTTTTGAGCATATCGATGCAAAAAAGAGCGCCGCTTCATTCTATGAGATGCTTTATAAAGAATCAAAACTCCTTGATAAGGATTCATTTATTTCAATGATGGAACTTTCACCAGAGGATTATGATAGCCACGATGATCCTCTCCTGAAATATTACAGAGCATTCAGGAAAGAAGCAGATCTGATTTCTGATAAAATAAAAGAGGCTGACGGAAAGCTGAATGTTTTGCTAGCGAAATACACTGCCGTTAAAGCCGGGTTTCAGCAGAAGAAATTTATTCCTGACGGAAACTCCACTCTCCGCCTTACTTACGGCTACATAAAGGGATATACTCCCGCTGATGCAACTTATTACAAACCCAAAACGACTTTAAGCGGACTGATTGATAAGAGCAGAACAGGTAATCCTGACTATAAACTTGACAAGGCTCTCCATGAGGAATTTCTTAAAGGGAATTTCGGAAGATATTATGATGAAGAACTGAGTGATCTTCCTGTTGCAATGCTTTACAATATGGATACAACCGGAGGAAACTCCGGCAGCCCTGTTCTTGATGCATCCGGGAGACTTATCGGTCTGAATTTTGACCGTGCATTTGAAGCTACAATAAATGATTATGCCTGGAGCCAGGCTTACAGCAGGTCAATTGGGGTTGATGTAAGATTCATACTCTGGGTTGTTGAGAAGGTTGGAAAGGCTGAGAATATAATAAAAGAGCTGGGTGTTTAGTGCCATGCTGATTAACCGTAATGCAAAAGAACAGGTTAACACACGTGAGAGGATACTGGAGGTTACCTCAAAACTTATCTGTAAAAGAGGTATTCATGATACAAGTCTTGCAGATATCTGTTTCACTCTTAAGATAAGCCGCGGAACTCTTTACTACTATTATAAAACTAAGGATAAGCTGATTGCAGATGTTCTTGATCTGCACCTTAAAAGCTCACTTTCAGTTATACGTGCAGAACTTGAGAGGGAAATTATGCCGCGCGGAATGAACGAGGTTCTTGATGTTGTGCCTAATATTTTCCAGAATCCTTCATTCAGCAGTAAGCTGCATCTTCATCTGTTGTATGAAGGGTATTTCGGTAACAAAACGATAATAAAGCGGTTCAGCATTTTCTTTTCCGAGCTGAAAAAGGTGCTCTCAGATAAACTCAATGAATATCTGGGTGACGCTGAAAAGGCAGACAAACTTGCCGAGCTTAGCATTCAGGCGGGTTACGGAAAAGCCTTTCTTGCATCGGTTTCTGATCTCAGATCATTCATGTTTGATGACCTGCAACTTTTTACCGGGAACAGAAAGAAAAAGGTCAAAAGCGATTAAATATAAAACTATTAATTATTAAGGTTTTGATTTAGATATCATTTTGTTGAAAAATTACTTAAATTTCTTTTACAGCTTATTGTATTTTGAGCAGATTGAACATATTCAAAAGAATTAATTTCACATGTGAAATATTTCATGGAACATAAAATGACAGGAGAAAATATGGGAAAGGATAATTCAAACCTCAGCAAAGGTCTGTTAATAGGCTTTCTTACCGGCAGCATTGTCGGTGCAGCAGTAGCCCTTCTGTACGCTCCTAAAAGCGGAAAAGAGTTAAGAGCTGATATAAAAGGAAAATCAGAAGAACTGGCTGATGAAGCCGAAAAATTCTTTGAAACTACGAAAATCAGAGCAAATCAGGTTATCAATGAAGGAAAGAAAAAAGCTGAACTCCTTATAGCCGATGCAAAGAAAAAAGCTGAAGAACTTATCGATGATACAGAAAAAATTCTGAAAGATGCCCGTTCAAAAGCATCCGATATGCTTGAAACAGGTAAAGAAACTCTTGCAAATGAAACTGGTAAAGTTAAAGCAGCCGTGAAAGCAGGAGTTGAAGCATATAAAGAGGCAAAAAATTAACAGGTTTTAATGGATAGCGTTATAACAATATTCACAGTCATTTTACTGATAAGTGCTTCGGCGCTTTGTATTGCTCTGATTGTTTTTCTTGGAAGAGTTACTGCCTCAATTGATGAGTTTAATAAAGATACTAAACAGTTGATTGAGCGTATAGATCCGCTTGTTGATTCACTAGTTGAGATGAGCGCATCGCTGAAAGAATTATCTGCAGAGGTAAGTGAGCAGCTTGACAAAACCGGATGGATTATTGATGAAGTCAAGATGAGATTAGAGAGTATCATAAGCATCGAAGGTAAGATTAAGGAATCGGTTGAATCACCGATTGATAAACTTATGTCTAACCTCAAAGCGATCAGATCTGCCTTATCAGTATTCTGGAAGACATTTAATTCAGGCAGATAATTAACCACAGGAGACTTACTAGTGAAAGATATATTGCCGGAGGATATCCGGAATATTGCGTTTATAGGACATGGAGGCGCCGGAAAGACCTCGCTTACTGAAAATATTCTCTTTGCAGCCGGTGAAATAAACAGAATTGGAAAAATCGAGGAGGGTAATACAGTTTCCGACTACTCACAAAATGAGATTCAGAGACAGTTTTCCATTTCACTCTCAGCTTGTCATGCAGAGTGGAATAACAGGAAAATCAATATTCTCGATGCTCCCGGATACTCGGATTTTGTCGGTGAAGTAAAGGCTGCAGTTACAGTTTGCGATACCGGTGTCCTTCTTGTCAAATCGGTCGAAGGTATTGAAGTAGGGACTGAGCATGCTTTTGAGTTTATCAGAGAGATGCATAAACCCTCTGCTATTATTATTAATAAGTGTGACAACGAGAGATCTGACTACAAAGCCGTAATGGAAAAAATTAATGAAAGACTCTCTCATGATGCTGTTCTGGTTACGTTTCCTTATAACCAGGGCTTACAGTTTGATACCGTTATTGATGTGATTAAGCAGAAAGCCTTTAAATACGGTCCTGCCGGCTCAAAGCAGGTTACCGAAATGGAAATTCCTGCAGAGATAAAAGGACTCGTTGAAGAGTATCATGGTACTATAATTGAAAAAATTGCTGAAACCAATGAAGAGCTGATGAATGATTATTTTGAGCATGGTGACTTAACCGCCGAGGAAGTCAGACAGGGACTCATTGAATCAATAACTGCATGTGGCCTGATTCCGGTATTTGCGGTAAGTGCAACAAAAGGCGTCGGAATAAATAATTTCCTCGATTTTGTTGCAGAGTATTTTCCCTCACCAAGGGATGTTGCACCTTACAAAGGTATTGCAAAAGAGAGCGGAGCAGAGGCCGAGATTAATCCCGATCCTTCAGGAGCACCTGTTCTATTTATTTTCAAAGTCATTTCTGAGCAGCATGTAGGAGAACTTTCCCTCTTCAGAGTTTACAGCGGAAAAGTTCAGCCCGGCCTTGATCTTGTTAATATGAATAATGAAAAAGGTGAAAGACTCAGCCAGATTTATATTCTTAACGGTCATAACCGTAAAGAAGTACCGTCACTCTCGGCAGGAGATATAGGAGC
>CAYPMQ010000137.1:0-8711 GCA_964411625.1 uncultured Ignavibacteriaceae bacterium | reverse complement strand
CTCCTCAGGCTTACCCTTTGCAGACGCAATAAGCTCGTTGATCTGTCTGGCGGTTGGCATCTCTGAAAAACTGAAACTGAAACCGAGCGATTTCACAAACCGGGCAAACTCCTTCATCTTATCCTTATCCGGTTTATCATGGATTCTGTAAACAAAGGGGATTTCATCCTGCGATTTTCTCTTTGCCCCCAGACTCTCGGCAATCAGCCTGTTTGCAAGAAGCATGAACTCCTCAACAAGCCGGTTGCTCTCCTTCATCTCCTTTTTATACAGACCCTTCGGTTTTCCATCCTCATCGAGAACGAACTTGATCTCTTCAGATTCAAAATTGATACTCCCTGCATTCATCCTTTTGCTTCTTAGAATTGATGCAATCTTATGCAGTTTACCTATCTCAGCGGCAAAATCACCTTCCCCGGTTTCAATTACTTTCTGAGCCTCATCGTAAGTGAAGCGCTTTTTACTGTTTATGACGGTTTTGGCAATCTGATAGTTTAAAATTTTTCCTCGAGGCGTAATCTCTGTGATGACCGAATAAGTTAATCTGTCTTTATAAGGCACAAGTGAGCATACATTGTTTGAAAGCTCCTCAGGCAGCATCGGTATAACCTTCCCGACAAGGTAAACACTGTTGCCCCGCTCAACCGCATCGGCATCAATTGCCCCGCCCATATCAACATAATGAGAAACATCTGCAATATGGATGCCTATCCTGTAATTGCCCTCCTCATTCTCTGATACTGAAAGCGCATCATCAAAATCCTTTGCATCATCAGGGTCAATGGTAAAAACAGCTTCATTTCTGAAATCAATTCTGTCAGGATAATCAGCCCCGTCTTTCGGCTCTTTGATTTTCCCGGCCTGAGTAAGCGCTGAACTGCTGAACTTGTAAGGAAGATTGAACTCCCGCGCAATCGAGATAATTTCGACATCAGGCGAACCGGGCTTCCCTATCTTTTCAATTATTTTCCCGATCGGGTTCATTTTCGGGTTATCCCATTCGATCTCACCCACCGCAACAATTTCACCCACTTTGGCACCCTTCAGATTCTCCTTAGGGACAAAAATGTTCCTGTGGATCTCAGGCAGATCAGGCTCAATATAATAAAACTCATCCGCTTTCAGAAGTTTCCCCACAATTTCCTCATGAAATCTCTTCACAACCTTTATAATCTGCCCCTCAAGAAGCTGGTGATTTTTCTTTACAGGCTTGCGGGGGAATAATGTAACTTCAACAGTATCACCGTGAAAAGCAGTTCCGAAATGCCTCGAAGAGATAAAAATATCCCCTGTTGTGCTCTTCGGCCGGAGTACAAAACCGTACCCCTCTTTGTTGATCTGAAACTCACCCGTGATATTTTTTTCCGGTTTCGTGATCATATAGAATCGTTTTCCGCTCCGGGCTAAAATTCCATCCTCCTCAAGAGAATGGAGCTGTGCCTTTAGGGACTGGTACTCATGATCATCGCCAATCTCAAGCTTAATGGCGAGCTGCTTAGCTTTTATCTCTATTCCGGGATTCTTTTTGAAGAAAGCCAGTATCTTTTTTCTCATTCGGGGGATTCTTTTCTTTTATAAGTATATTTTTAAGTGATATGTAAGTTAAAGATAAATTTTGAAAAGCCTATACAGGAATTGAAATTAATGCCATGCGGGTGATTTATTGCATCAGGAGTGCTTCGTTCCCGGTTCGTCGTTCGAGGTTCAAAGTTCAATGTTCGAGGTTACCTGCACCGGTTTAATTACATACGGATTTCACAAATATTCACGAAAAGATTTTTTGATAATCAGCTGATCTGTTTCAGGATCGGCAATCTCTGAAACGAAGAACCAAGCACCACGCACCGGTAACTCCCTGTACCCGTTTTTTTCTTCCCGAATATTTCACAAATGGGTTGCCGGGGTGACTTCTCTAAACCAGATCTACCCTTGGCAGGATGAATTTCAGACCACAAATCCGCCGTTATTTGTGGCTGAAATTCAGAAACTGCAATGCTGTCTATTCAGATTTTCAGATCATCAGGGAAACAGTGATTAATTCCCTTTATCCGTGAAAAAGTTTTATCTGCGGATGCTATATAATTGATTCTTAATCTGGCAGCAGCGGCAATAAGCAGAGCGTCATTAGTCAGAAAACCGTATTGTCTTTGTATTGAAAGTGCTGTAATGAAGTCTTCCCTAAGGATCGGCTCAAGTTTAATTCCCATTGTAAGAATATCCCTTACGAGCGATTCATATATATAAAGCTCCCTTACCACCTCAGGTTTTTCACTCAACTGACGTGCGGGATTGCCTGCGGTAATCAGTCCGGCATTTCCGGCCTCTGCAAGCATGAAAATATGTGTTATTTCTGCAAGAAGATGTGTTGTGATGTATCCGGTAATTTTTCCTTCAACCGCGCGTGATAAAAGATCGATGCATTGATCGGAAGCTCTCTGATTTGCATACAGGAATATATTAGCGTCAATCAGGACAATATTTTCATCCGGGATAGCATTCAGTTTCATGACTCGTAATAATCCTCATTCAGAATCTCATCGATATCTGCTTTTTTAAGATCAAAAGGTTTTGAGCAGAATCTGTTCAGTGCCTGTTTTCGTATTCCGGCTGAAAAGTTTTCGGCCTCATTATAATTAAGCACAGAATCCTGAATAACCTCGCTGATGGTCTTGTTTTCCTTTAATGCCCGTTCCTTAATCAGCCGGATAACATTTTTATCGAGTATTGTCCCGAGCTTTTCCTTAGAGTCTGCTCTTTTGATTTGAGTGGACATATTTTCCTCATTTTAATACATTCACAGCCAAATATAATGCGATGATTCCGAATTGGCAAGACAGTTTCTTGAAATCTTGAATTATTCTTGATTATCTGACTAGTGAATATAAATGATTCGCCGCCGGCGCAGTGTGGGGGCTCATTTACCGTTGACTAAAGTCAACGGCAATAGATGGAATGCTGCTATCTCATTATATTATGATGAGTTATATCTATTGCGATTGGTTTTAACCGACGGAAAAGGGGCAGGGAAGAATACCAATAAAAAAAGCTCCTCCCCGGTATCTCACCTGAGAGAAGCTGTTTAAGAAAAAGGAGAGTTTAAATTCTGACTTTTTCTTCCTGTGTGGCGCTGAGGTTGTAGATTGAGGTCATAAGAGTTTTTATACCCAGAGCCCAGTCTTTACCATATTTATCAACAACGCGTGAGAAAGCGATGATATCAGGTTTGCGGAGTTTGAAATCCCACTCACCGGTTTTTTCATTCATAATAGGGAGAATGTAAAGGAGGAGGTGAAGGAGGAGAATTTTCCTGTCGGCTTCAGGCATGTTATCCCAGATGGTACCTGAAATCTGAATCATATAGTCGTAACCCGTGTAAAACTTCAGCTCGGGGGTAGTTTTTACGCATTTGCCCGGGACCGATTTGCTCACATAAGGATAAACAAGTACATAACCTATCTTTGACGGACGGAGATCGAGGTGATTATCCCTGATAACCTGTTCGGCGGTTTCCTTCATCTCTTCCGATTCCAGAAACTCCTTTTTTTTCGACTCCATCTTTTTTAACTGTGAACTCTCAAAATCTATCATTCTCTGTTAACCCTGTTATAATATTAGAATAAACTTTTTATAAATCTGTATTCATCATCGGTGAGCGGCTTTTCAGCCATTTCGATATTCATTTTTACCTGATCAAGATTTCTGAAGCCAGTAATTACAGCTCCCACAACCTTATGATAAAGCAAATACCCGATGGCCGCCCTGCCCAGCTCAAGGGGAGATGAGCCGAACTTAGCTTTGATCTTATCAAGCTTTGGCTCCAGCTCTTCAAGGAATTCCTTTTTGAACCTCGGCGCATTTGCCCTGTGATCACCGGCCTCAAATTTGGGAGGATTATCCTTGCTGTATTTGCCGAGAAGGATACCCTGCAGAATTGGGAAAAAGGCGATAAATGAGCAGTTGTTTGCCTTCATGGCATCAGTAGTTGGAGTGCCGTCAGCAACAAACTTGTCATCTGTGTAATTGGCAGAACTCTGGCATGCAACGGGCTTTACCACAGGAATGAGCTTTGTAAAATGCGCATGAGAGTAAGCAGACTGCCCTATATGCCTGATTTTTCCCTCTTCTTTAAGACGGAACATTACCTCAACGGCATCATCAAGGTACTCCCAGTTATCACCGAAATTTCCGTGATGGAAATAATAAAGATCAATGTAATCTCTTTTAAGATTTATGAGTGACTGCTCACACTGCCTTCTGATATGAAGCGGTTCATATGCATGCTCTGCCGTACCAGGGAACCAGCCCACCTTGGTGGCAATAATCACATCCTTGTTTTTCTTTCCGAGAACGCGGGCAAGCATTCTTTCAGCGCGGCCGTTTCCGTAAACATCTGCATTATCAAAGTGGTTAACTCCGTGATCAAGCGCGTAATCAACCGCAGCCTGAATATCATTTTCATCAACATTTGCCCAGCCGTTGGGTACACCGTTAACCCAGTTGAGTCCGCCCATTGTCCAGCATCCGAGCGATACCTCGGAGATATTAAGATCGCTGTTACCTAATTGTCTGTATTTCATAATGATTAAACTGTAAATGTTTGTGATAATTCTTCAATTGCATGTCTGAGAAATCCGGGGAGAACAATCTTTTTGGTAAGATTAATGTTCTCGGGATTTTCAAGATGGTTAATCATCTCGAAATATGCTTCTTCACCGTATTCATCAACAACCTGCTGCTTTCTTTCCGCTTGCCTGAAATGATAATACATACTGGGCGGATCGGCCTCGGGGTGGAACTGTGTTCCGATGATCTCATCTGAGATTCTGATAGCCATCATGGCACGCTCGAGTCTCAGCTCCGGGCGGTCATACTCGAGTGCAAGCAGTTTTGCGCCCAGTTCTTCAAATCTCTTTTTATTCTGATTTATTACCTGCCAGCCGCGGAAATCCGCACCATAAAAAGGATCGCTCAGATGTGAAAAAATCGCGTCTTCACGCCCATGCTCAGTAAGATTAATGGGCACTATGCCAAACGATTTCCTGTCTCTCTGAACAACATCACCGAGCTGAAAAAAACGGCTCATAATCTGGAATGAGTGACAGATGAAGAAAATGTACTTCTTCTCATCAGAGGTCTGATTATGATTCCACACTTTATCAAGCAGCCTGAAATACTCATTCTCCCAGTCACGTCCTTCATCCTCGAAAGGGCTTCCGGGACCCCCGCTGGAAATATAAATGTCATACTTCTCAAAATCAGGGACATCACCCCTCAGGCGGGATTCATAAATATCGTAATTGATTGCAAGATCCTGATATTTGCACTGTTTCTCATAAAGATGATCCTGAATACAGCGCATGCCCTGATTCGGTTCGCCGTTGTAAAGATCAATCACGGCAATATTAATATCTTTCTTTTCCATCACTATCTCTTATTACATTAAATGATTACATATTACGAAGCTTAAGAAAATCAGCAATAAAATATAAATATAGCAAAAAGTTAAAACTAAAAAATCTTGAAATTCATTTTTTATTTTTTAAGTGGTTCCGGAGATACGGCCGCAGATGAAATCATAGAAACTCTCAATTTAAATCAGGTTTTCAGACTTTTAACCGCAGTAACCACGGGTTCATCTGAGTTGATATCAATGAGAAACCAGCGTCCCGCATATCCGCATCCGGCATTCAGCACCTTAAGACAGTTTCCGGCCGTTTGATAAATCTCATTTTCATGATAATGTCCATGCAGCACAAGACTTATTCCCTTGCCGGTAAAGCAGTTAACCACAGCATCCCTGTTGTGAAGCTTCTGACTCGATTCAAAAAGCAGGTCATGACGTTGTTTCAAAATACCAGGTTCATACAGACAATGATGCAGAACGGGAATTATACTTTTTCCTGAAAGTTCCGGATGCTTTAAGAGATTTTCAATCCTTTTAATATTCACATATCCGTTCGAGGCGAACAGATTCTGCCTGATACTGAGCGGCATATTTGAATCAATACAGATAATGGCAGTCTTCTCAGAAAGCACCTTTGCATAAGGGTAATTTTGGTGATTATCAGGCACAGTTACGGCACCTTCAAAAACCGGACTGAAATAGCTGTTAAATTTCTGCAGATCATGCTCATAATCCTTGCGGGTGTAACGTGCAATATCAAAGAGCAGTGAAGGGATGAGCCTTTTCTGTTTTATGAGATCGCCTGTGGAAATGACCCTGCTGAAAACAGTCCTGAAAAGGTCATGATTGCCCGGAATGACACTTAATTTATCTTCCTTAAGAAGATCAAACTTCTTCAGAACAGCCGTAACCAGCTCATATTCTTCATCAGACCCCGAATTTATAAGATCACCTGATATTATGAAGTGACCAACCCCTCTGTTTAAGGCATCCTCAAGCACACGGGTAAAAACAGAGGCGCTGTTTTTATCACAGACGTGAATATCAGATAAGTGAGCTAATTTCATTCAAAGAGAAAAGTTTAAGGGTTAACCCCTTGAAAGGGAAAGAAACAGATACAGGGCTTTAATTTTAATATAAAACCCTGTATTCAAAAATCTAAGATAATGATTTCTGTATTCTTTCGTTGGTGAGGTGCTTCAGGATATCAAGAGGTTCACAGGAATTATCACCGTAATCAACGTGGAGTTTCCCGATTTTTCCTGCTGCTTCAATTACTGCGGCATTGAGCCTTTTGCTGACCCTCCCGATTCCATACAGCGCATTGTTCATTGCGTCCTTTACAAAATTCTCTTCTGCCTGAATATTTTTTTCGATCTCCGCGATAAGGTTTATCAGCTTTGCCTCATCTGCAGGTGTTTTCGATTCAGGGGCGCCGTACAAAACCAGATAACCGCATCTTCTCTTTACAGGATCACTGCTTTTGCGCCACTGTTCCGTAAGCTCCTGTGAAAATTCAAGCCCGGGAAAGATAGTGGAAACATAGCTGCTTGAAAGCATCCAGAAACCGAGATCTTCAGCCTGTTTTTCAACCTGCTCACGGGTTATCTTCTTTGGCTCTTCAAGCAGAACTGACATCAATTTTGCCTCAAAATAATCAGACTGCCAAAGTTCAAGAGCAAGTTCATGATTCTTTTTTATCTTCTTTGCTATATTTTTTACCTGAGTAATACCCATGCCGAGTGAACGGAGATTGCCTTTATAAGGATTCTTTTCCCAGTTCTTCATGCTTCTTTCATTCTGATGCTGCTCAAGGAGGGCGATGATTTCAGATGCCGTCATGGTGTTATCTCCTATAGCTTTGATATTTCCTCTATGAACTGCTTTAACCCTGAATCTTCTTTACTTTTTTTAAAGTCAAGTTCGGAAAACCATTCTGCAGATTTCCACGGTTCATATTTATGAGAAAGATTTGATAATTCAGTAGCAGTAAAACTCCTGAGATATGATAAAACCTTTTCAAGAGAATTCAATTCATTATCTTTTAAAGCACTTCTTACCGCTTCCATATTGACTTTGTTTTGCGCGGTTTTATAAGTGTATTCTATAATGCTATTAACAAATTCCCTTTGAACAAGGAAATCATTTTTAATTAAAAATTCTCTTACCAGGTCAATATTTTCCGGCACAGGTCCGAATTGTAATTTATAATATGCAGTCTCAGAAATTTGTTTTGATGTATGAAGATAATGATACAAATCAGCAAAAAACAGTAATTTGTTTAAGCTTGTGCGATTAACAGGACTATTTTCTGCTATGATAAGTATCATGGCTGCGAGCTTTATATCAATTTTCATCTAACTTCCACTTTCTGGTATTTTCCTTTGCTTGTTCCAAAGCTTCAAGACTTTCTTGTGTTTTACGGATAAAATACTTAAACAGCTCCGTTTTTACATTATCTTCATAGATGGATGACTGCATTTCTGAATAACCATTTAATATTTCATTAATATTAGTTACCGGATAAAATTTTTCTCCCAACTCAGAATCCCAGCCCTTTATGCTTTTTGAAATAGGAATAAAATCTTTTCTGAGCCAGCCCGAATGATTTTCTAATGCTTTGCAGACGAGTTCATTTCTTACAACATAATAACTATCAGCAAATTTTTCAAATCTGAAAGAAAAATCAATCCCTCTCCCAAGTACATCGTTACTTCCATTGGTCTTTAAGATGGTTATGTTTGTGAGATAAGTCATTATGGTTTTTAACCTGAGATTTTTAAGAATATCTAACTCATGTATCTCATTCACATATTCGTTCAACAGATTGAGAACCTTTTGTGCGGGATCTGAAATATCAGGAATTGAATTATGTTGTTCATTCATTTTAACATGCTTAAAGAATGACATCATTCCATCACCGGTGAACTTTAAGACAACTCTTTCCATCCTGGTAATGTTTACTATCATGTTAGTAAAGTCACTGAATGAATCATAAATTAATTTTGTTTGCTGACGCCACTCTTCTTTATGCGTCCTTTTTCTTAAGGTCGAATTTTTTATATCAGCAATTATCAAAAATCCGCTGCACCTGTAATCATACTGGTCATTCAATTTTTAATAGAGTCATCAGAAACAAAATTTCCCATATATTATAAAACCGCGAATTAAGATCAGAATAAATTTTATGTTAATAATACACATAAATTATTATTTATAAAACACCGCCAGCCAGACGGTCTCTTCATTCACTGCTGTGCAGTTTACTCTGTGTTTCTGATGAGCCGGAATATTAATATAATCACCC
>CAYPMQ010000136.1:0-8714 GCA_964411625.1 uncultured Ignavibacteriaceae bacterium | reverse complement strand
TTTATCCCCTTTTTCACAACCGGTAAAAAAAGATGGTCAGATAGCTGAACCCTGACTAATTTTATTAACAATCTGATTACTTCTGTTCAATAAACGCCTCCCGCCGGATTATTCTTACCGGAACTGCGTCATAAAAAAGTTTGTATAATATTATAACTCCCTGAGACAAAATCATGCTGATAACACTCCCCTGGTTGTGGATGTACAACACGGTGAAGTGTTCACAAAAGTATACAACTGTATATTATTTTAATCTTTTCAAGCTGATCAACCGTCAAACTTTAAGAAAAATATTTGGATTTCAGTGGAAGTAAATACTTGTATATTAAGAAGTTAATTTTTCGATTTTAATGCCGGACTAAAGATTTATTCCTGGAAAATATGGCATGGTATTTGCGGTATCCGGTTAAGAATCTCATGAGGAATAGTATAATGAAAACTTATAAACTTTTAATTTTGCTGGTTTTTTCGGGTGTTTTGTTTACGGGCTGCTATACTCAGATTGCAGTTCCCGAAGCTCCCAAAAGAACCTACGAAAAAACCGTTGTTATTAATGATGACGAGAGCAGTTCAGATACAATAGTGGTATATGAAGATGAAGAAACCGGCAGCGGAAGTTCATACTCCGGTGAAGGAGATGTTGTTATAAATAATTACTATTATGAAGATGACTATTTCCCCCACAGGAGATTTTACAAATACTATCATCCCGGAATTTCCATAGGTTTCTATTATGATAATTTCTGCGATCCCTGGTATTACGACACCTGGTATCACAGATGGTATTACTATCCTTCATACACCATATTATGGCCCCCCGTATTTATAGTGCCGGTTTATTACGGTTATTATGACTGGTGGTGGTATAACAGACCCTGGTATTATGACGGCTGGTATTACAATGATTACAATCCTTCTCCCGGCTATAAGTACAGAACCCCTGAACTCGCGGGAATAAGAGGACGTGATGGAGGCAGAGGTGGTATCAGCGGAAGAGGAGGTCTTACGGGCGGAGGCGGAAGAAATCCGTTAGTGACAAGTAATGATGATATTACCAAAAGAGGCGCAGGTCTTGATACTGAAATAAAACCCGGTGTTACAAGAAATCCGGCAAATGATGAGATCACCCCTCCTTTAAAAACCGGCGGGAACGGGAATGACGGCATCATAAAAACTGATCCGGGTAAAATTGCAGGTACCGGAAGAAATGATGATGTTAATGGCGGCGAAAATGTTAAAGATAAAAAAACAGGCAATGCCAACGATGAAAACGGAGGCGGCAAAACAAACGTTAGCAGAGATGCTGATAAAAAGATAATTGCCGGAAATGATTCTGAACCTGGTAAAACAGGCGGAAGAACCCCTAACGTTAAATCAGGCACCAAAAATGACGGGAATGATAATTCCGGTTCAAATGAAATTGTACCGCCTTCAAAGATCGGTAAGACAGGCAACAGTGCCGGTAAAGATAATGATATCACGAGAACATACAAGAGAGAGGACGGTAAGGTGGTTGTTGTTAAAAAGCGCCCTGCATCTTCAGATGATGATACGAAGAAAAATGTGACTGGTAATGATAACAGAAAGAACAATTCATCAACTGATTATAAAGTTTATGACGGTAAAAACAAGGGCAGGGAACTGACAAATTCAACCGGAAAAAAGGATGATAATAGCGGAAGAGGCAGCTCCGGCACTTATGGTAAATCTTCTTCCGGCGATAATAAATCATCCGGTAACAGCAGCAGGAACTCCGGAAGAAGTTCGTCAGGATCAACCTATAAAACTGAGCCAAAATCTTCATCAGGAAGCAGCGGAAGCACGGGAAGAAGTTCATCCAACCCTACCTACAGGAGTGAACCTAAATCCTCGGGCAGCAGCGGAAGCTCAGGCAGAAGCAGCGGCGGCAGCTCAGGCGGTTCTTCAAGAGGAAGCAGCGGTGGAAATTCATCACGCAGCGGAAAATCCAGGTAACTGAAAGAGAGATATGAAAATGAAAAGGTTATTGTTCTTAATGATTGTTACCGGATCGGTTTTTTTCAGCGGATGTCATACAATTGTCTATCTTGCAGATAAAGAATTTACTGAAGATCAGTATGAATCTTATGATGAAGATGAATACTATGATGATGAATACTACGGCGGTTACTATTCTTATTACAGGGTGCCCTGGTGGGGTTCTATAACGTGGACTCCTGAACCTGTCAGCACAGGAAGCGGTTATTCAGGCGGTGGTTCATCTTCAGGAAAGAGTTACGACAGTGAAGGTTCTTCGCTAAGAGGTAATGACGGAGGTCGGGGAGAAAGAGACCGCAATACGGTTAATACTCCTCCGCCAAGCCGTAATTCAAATTCAGGCACGGGAAGCAGCAGCTCATCATCCGGCAGCACTTCTTCAACCAAAAAAAATGATTCGGGAAATAATTCATCAGGAAACCGCAGCGGCTCCGGCGATACAAACAGCAGGAGCAATGACGGCGGAAGAAACAATTCAGGAAGAAGATAATATGAAAAGCTTCGCTTTATTCTCGTTTATATACTTATTCGTTTTCTCAGCAGGAGTAAATGCTCAGACGCTTCTGGATATTCAGAGGCTCGGAACAGGATTCAGCGGTATCAGCGCACGCGCTGCAGGTTTGGGTAACAGCTACACAGCTATCAGCGATGACGGTGCGGCAATGTTTTATAATCCTGCCGGTTTAGGGCTCATAAGAAAATTTGAATTCTCCGGCGGGTTTAATTACAATAATTTCAGTAACAAGTCTGATTTTCTCGGAAAAAGCACAGAGTATTCAAACAGTGCGGCTAAAATCGACAATTTTGCATTTATAGTACCATTCCCGACCGTTAGAGGCAGTCTTGTTTTTGGTGTTGGCTATAATAACATAACAGACTTCAATTATGCCCTCAAGTTTTCTGGTTATAATAACAGTTCAACCTCACTCATTCAGGACCTGAACACATATTCAAATATTCCCTATGAACTTTACCTGACGGATGACGACTATAATACTCAGGTAGCGGGAAGACTGAATCAGGAAGGAACCACCCTGAACAGCGGAAGTATGGGCATCTGGACGTTCTCCGGATCAATTGAAGCAGCTCAGGATCTTTTTCTCGGCGCATCGCTCGGATTCATAAACGGATCGTTTGCCGGCAGCAGGGAGTATTATGAGGATGATCTTCAGGGTATCTACAAGAACGTTGAGCTTGCACCGGGCTATACCTTTACTAAAGATTTCAGGACCTTCTACCTGAACCAGCTTCTTAACTGGGATATAGGTGGTTATGATATTAAGCTGGGTATGCTCTATAAACTCAGAAATTTTGCAAGGGTCGGAGTTACCATTCAGTTCCCGAGAACCGTGTCAATTAAAGAAACATACGCCGTGAATGCCTTCACTGACTGGGGTGACGGAACAAGAAAAGAGATTACCGGAGAGGACTATTCTTATAAATCAGAATATGATATTATTCAGCCTTACAGGCTTACCACGGGTGCCTCGGCAAATTACAAGGGTCTGATTGCCACAGCCGAAGTATCTCTCACTGATTACACTCAGACAGAAATGGAAAACGTAAAAGGAATTTCGGCAGATGATGTTGCGGCACTCAATAAGGACATTAAGGATTATATGAGAGCCGTGCTTGATTATAGCGTTGGTATTGAGTACACTATTCCCGATCCCGGTTTCAGAATCAGAGCGGGTTTCATGACGCAGAGATCACCATACAAAGAAGATCCCTCTGAATATGATAAAAAATTCATAACAGGCGGGTTCGGATTCCTGGTTGATAATTCAGTCTCATTTGATGTTGCTTATATCAGAGGATTCTGGAACGATTACGGTGATAATTACGGTACCGGCGAATCACGGTATTTTCAGTCGGTTACAACCGATAAATTAATTTTATCATTCGGTTACAGGTTCTGATTTACGAAAATCTTTGTAACTTTGCGGTTTAATTATAAAATCAGCAAAGTTACACGGAGAAATCATCAGAGGAACAGTACAGAAAATTGAAGGTCAGTTATTTACGGTTCTTGATGAGGGGAGCGGAAACATTTATAAATGTTATCTCCGCGGTAAATTCAAAAAAGACCTGCAATTAAAACGTGATAAACTTCTTTATACGGATATAGCCGTAGTTGGTGACGAAGTTGAATTTTCAATGCCGGCCGAAGGTGCCGGCATGATTTCCGAAGTACTGCCGCGTAAAAATTACATTTCAAGGAAAGCCCCAAAACTGAAAGGGGCTGGCCTGCGAGGCGAAAGGCTGGAGCAGGTTATCTGCTCAAACATTGATCTCCTCCTCATAATTGCTTCTGTCAGTGATCCTGTTTTCAATAATAAAGTTATAGACCGGTTCCTGGTTTCGGCAGAGAGCTCGCATATAAATGCGGTGATTGTTATAAACAAGACCGATCTCGGAATGACCAAAGATGCTGAATATTTCGGAGAACTATATAAAATAATCGGTTACAAAGTTATTTATACAAGCACAGTTACAGGTGAAGGACTTGATGCTGTCAAAAAACTTGTTAATAATAAAAGAGTGCTTTTCTGGGGGCACTCAGGGGTGGGGAAATCATCACTCATTAATAATCTTTTCCCTCAGCTTGATCTGAAGGTCGGTGAAATCAGCACCTATAATTTTAAGGGAAAACATACAACCGTTATTGTGAGCATGAACAGGATTGATAAAAAGACTTTCATCATTGACTCTCCGGGAATCAGAGAAATTGATCCTTTCGGTATCACAAAAGAAGACCTTTGTCATTATTTCAGAGAGTTTGAGAAATATCTGGGGAACTGCAGGTATTACCGGTGCACGCATCATCACGAACCCGGATGCGCAATTATTGAGGCGCTGGAAAAAGAAGAGATAGCTCCGGAACGTTATGAGAGTTACCTGAGAATGCTTGACACGGTTGAAGATGATATGCTTTAAAGAAACATAACATTTTTAAGTTGTTTTTTTAATTTACTGTTTGTATTTTTAGTTTATGAAAAAAACAGCTCTGCTCACGCTTTTACTGTTTACCGTTACCACCTTTGCAGGCGCATTTATTGATTTCTTTAATGCAAGAAGCGAAGACGGTAAGGTACGTCTTGACTGGAAAACTGCCGAAGAGGTAAGTGTAAAAGAGTTTGTAATTGAACGTAAGCCTGTACGGGCTAATTTTTCACAGATCTCAGTGGTCAAACCCAAGGGAAATAACTCCTATTACGTCTTTTATGACGAAAATGCATATAAGCAGCAGGATGCCGTTTACATTTACAGGCTCAAAATAGTTGATTATGATAATAATGTGTCATACTCTAAAGAAGTGTCTGTAAATCACACAGTCTCAGGAGTCAAAAAGACCTGGGGAAGCATCAAATCAATGTTCAGATAATCACTTCTTTATTTTAATCATAAAGTGACAGAACTCCCCCGAAGAACCCTTTTCCGATTCTTCAGAATAATCATATTAACCTGTTTACAGCTTTTTGCAGCATCAGTACGAGCAGATGAATTCCCCAGATCCGGCATAATGATCAGAGTTCTGATGGATGAAAAAATTCACAGAACAAAAATTACCGTTGATGAAGATTTTAAGTACAGAGCAGGTGATCAGGAACTTGAGTTGAAGCATGGCACTGAAATAACACTCGGTCCATCCAAGGATAAAATAGAAATATCTTTTAAGGGCGAAAGAATAAGGGCATCTTATCTTTCTGTGTCAGGTAAAAAACAGGAGTGGGTGAGTTACAACGCAAAAAAGTACAGAGGTGAAATAAGATATTATAATGATCAGAAATCACTGTATGTGATCAATTTCCTTGATCTTGAGGACTATACAAGAGGTGTGGTGCCGGTTGAAATCGGGTTAAAAGAATCTAAATACTTTCAGGCACTTAAATGTGCCGCCGTTGCGGGCAGGACTTACGCAATCATGAAACTTGATCAGCGGCAGAAGAATTTTGATGTATATGCAGATGTCCGTGATCAGGCCTATGTCGGATTTTCAGGCGAAACAGAAATTGATAATGCAGCTGTGTCCGAAACTTACAATGAAATACTTACTTATAAGGGGCAGCCTGCAAAAATGTTTTATCATTCAACCTGCGGCGGGTACACAGAGAATTTTGAAAATGCTTTCGGGAATGTAACTTTCCCTTATCTGACTGCTGTTGAGGATAAGTTCTGCGGGGAATCCCCTTTTTATGAGTGGGAAGAAGAGTTTTCTGCGGGTGAGATATATAAAGCACTCGTTAATGCAGGGCTGCTGAAGATAGGATTAAATTCGGTTACTGATATAGAGATTAAGGAAAAACACAAAACAGGCAGAGTGAAAAAGCTTATCGTAAAACTATCTGACGGGAAATCTGTGGTTATTGACGGAAGACGCGTACGTGATATATTCAGAAGCAAAAAGGACGGCGATATACTCAGAAGCTCATTATTTGAGATTGAAACAGAAAAAAACAGGGGAGTTCTTCAGGCTGTGATATTCAGGGGAAAGGGGTATGGTCATGGTGTCGGCATGTGTCAGTGGGGTGCACTTGTGCAGTCACAGAATGACACAGACTACAGGGAGATACTTAAATTTTATTTTCCGGGAACAGAAGTAAGTAAATTAAAATGATTATCACCGATAAAATAGTTCTTGCATCAAGATCACCAAGAAGGTTATCCCTTCTGAAGATGATCTGCACAAATATTTCAGTTATGCCCCCGGATATCGGGGAAAATTTATCTTCAAAGTTTAAGCCGCGTGATGCCGTTGAGCTTCTTGCTGCTAACAAAATGGATTCCGTAAAAAGCAGCCTGAATGATGAAATCTGTATTACCGCAGATACTATTGTCGTATTTAATGATATGATACTGGGTAAGCCGTTTGATAAAAGCGATGCTTTCAAGATTCTAAAGCTGCTCAGCGGTAACCGTCATTTTGTTTACACAGGTTTTTGTGTTTATAATGCAGTAACACGCAGCAAAATAATAAGCTCCGAAAAGACAGAGGTCAGGTTCAGAGAACTCGAGGACAGTGAGATTGAAGCTTATCTGAATACCGGAAGTCCTTATGATAAAGCAGGAGCTTACGGTATCCAGGATTCATTCGGTTCGGTTTTTATATCAGGTATTGAAGGTGATTACTATAACGTAGTGGGGCTGCCGCTTTACAGAATATATTCATCAATAAAGTCAGTCCGCTCTGAAGATGCAGAAATATAAAAAGCAGATACTTACAGGTGTGATAATCGGGGTTGTAATATACCTCGGAATCTCGGTGTATCTGGATTTTGAAAAAGTTGGCAGGTCTCTGGCAAAATTTAATCTGCTGATTACACTCCCTCTTCTTCTGCTTTCTCTTATCAACTACTTTTTCAGGTTTCTCAAATGGGATTATTATCTGAGGATGATAAATGTAAAGCTGAGCAAACCTGATTCATTCCTGGTTTTTATTGCCGGCATGGTAATGAGCGTTTCACCGGGAAAAAGCGGCGAGGTTCTCAAATCCTTTCTGGTTAAGGAAATTAACGGAACACCTGTAAGCAGAACAGCTCCGGTAATTTTTGCAGAACGTCTTACTGATTTTTTTGCACTGATAATATTGTCTGTTATCGGAGCATTCGTTTTTGACTACGGAAAAGAAATCTCTGTAGCCACATTAATTTTTTTCATATTTTTGATAGTTATAATAAGTCAGAAAAGGATTTTTAAATCCATTCTGGGGAATCTTGAAAAGATAAAGTTTATTAGAAAATATGCATCCAAAATAGAAGAGCTTTATCTTACAAGTTATGAATTATTACGGTTTGGTCCGCTTTCGGGGATGATTCTGCTGAGCATTGTTTCATGGTCTTTTGAGTGCTACTCTTTTTATGTTGTGATCAGCAGTTACGGATATGAACCGGGAGTATTCTTGGGGTCGTTTATATATGCCTTTGGCACCATACTGGGTGCATTATCATTTTTACCCGGCGGGCTTGGAGTAACAGAAGGATCTTTCACTCTTATGCTTACGGGCATGGTATCGGTAAATTCGTCTGATTCACTGGCAATAACTTTCATTATAAGACTTGCAACATTGTGGTTTGCGGTACTTGCAGGTGTTATAGCGTTGTCTGTGCTTCAGAAAAAATACTATAAAATAAATACTGAACAAGCAGAAAATTCAGGAGGAATTTAATGTCTTCATATAAACATATCAGGATTCCGGCTAACGGAGAGAAGATAACAGCCAAAGACGGCAAACTTAATGTTCCGGATAATCCGATTTTACTTTTTATAGAGGGTGACGGCACGGGCCCGGATATCTGGCGTGCATCTCAGATGGTATTTGATGCCGCAGTTGAAAAAGCTTACGGCGGAAAAAGAAAAGTTGAATGGGCAGAAATTTATGCCGGAGAAAAATCACTCGCCGTATATGGTGAAAATGAGTGGCTCCCTGAAGAAACCATTGATGCAATTGCAGAATATCTTGTTGCTATAAAAGGTCCCCTTACAACACCCGTGGGCGGCGGAATAAGAAGTCTTAACGTAACACTCAGACAGAGACTCGATCTGTTTGCATGCGTAAGACCGGTTAAATATTACACCGGTACCCCCAGCCCGATGAAGAATCCCGAAAAACTTGATATCGTTTTATTCCGTGAAAACACCGAGGATGTTTATTCAGGAATCGAGTTCAGAGCCGGAGCAGACGAAGCCAAGGAACTGGC
>CAYPMQ010000135.1:6607-8836 GCA_964411625.1 uncultured Ignavibacteriaceae bacterium | reverse complement strand
TTTTTAACTTATATAGTATTTTTTGATTTATTTTAGTGACATAATTTATAATTACATTCGGAGACCCGGGAATGAACAAATTCATACTTTCGTTTTTAATATGTTCAGTAATCCTGTTTGCTCAGGAGAAGGCAGATTCAAATCTTTACAGATGGCAGCCAACCCTGGTAACGGGATTTAATCTCTCACAGGTCAGCTTTTCAGACTGGGCAAAGGGAGGTGATAATTCACTTGCATGGAACACTTATGCAAGATTCAGTCTTGCCTATGAAACGGAAGATTGGGTATTCAAGAATCAGCTCAGGCTTCTTTTCGGAAGAATTCAGGTGGGAGACGGTCCTAACAAACAAAATGAAAATGAATTCTTCATGGAGACTGTTGGAGCCAGAGAGCTTTTTGCCAAACTCAAACTCTCGGTTTCAAATACCATCTTTACTCAGATAACAACCGGTTATGATTATAAAGTTTCTCCGGAACTAAAAGTATCCGATTTTTTTGACCCTGCTTACATCACACAGGGTATAGGTCTACTGTTTGATAATTCGGATTATGTGAAGAGCCGTCTTGATCTGGCGTTCAGAGAAATAATAACAAGCAATTACAACAAGGAATCAGATGACCCTGAAACCACAGAAATCGAGAAATTCAAGTTTGATCTGGGAATTGCGAGTGTTACAGATCTTACACTGCCCTTGGCTCACAATGTGCAGTACACCAGCAAACTCAGCCTTTTCAGTCCCTTCAAAACTCTGAATATCTGGGATGTGAGATGGGAAAATGCAGTCACAGCCAAGTTCAGTGACTGGCTTGCGGTAAACTTTGATTTCCTGCTCGTTTACATGCAGGATCAGGTCATGAAAACTCAGATTCGTCAGGGTCTGCAGATCGGTATCACTTACACAATATTCTGATAAAAGTTTGAAAAGAACAGCTTATAAAGTTAAAAAGGCTGGTTCTTTCAGCAATCTTCATCGGGTTGAAGAAGAGCTGAGAGAGCCTTTTGCCGATGAAGTAACGGTTCATGTTAAATCATTCGGCCTTAATTTCGCCGATATCTTCGCTATATTCGGTTTGTACAGCGCAACACCAAAAGGTGAGTTTATACCGGGACTTGAATTCAGCGGGGTGGTGCTGAAATGCGGCAGCGGAGTTACTAAATTTAATGAGGGTGACCGTGTTTTCGGCGCAATCAGATTCGGCGCATATACGGATCATCTGAATATCGAACAGCGCTATGTGCGCCCTCTCCCTGATGACTGGAGTTTCGAAGACGGTGCTGCATTTGCCGTGCAGTCACTCACTGCGTATTATTCACTTGTTGAGCTGGGAGCAATAAAAAAAGGCTATACTGTTCTTATCCATTCTGCTGCCGGAGGTGTGGGGCTTCAGGCAAACAGAATCGCCAAAAAGTTTGATTCCTTTACTATCGGCACAGTAGGTAATTCAGCTAAAATAAATCTGCTGAGACGCGAGGGATATCACCGTATCATCGTGCGCGATAAATATTTTAAGCACAGGCTCCGTGAAGCTCTTGAAGGCAGAGAACTTAATATAGTTCTTGAATCAATCGGAGGGGAGATATTTAAAGAAAGCTTCAGGCAGATGGCCCCGATGGGCAGACTCGTTACTTTCGGCGCAGCATCATTTGCATCACCGGGAGCAAGACCTAATTATTTATCACTGCTTAAAAAGTACCTGAACCGCCCTGTAATAGACCCGCTGAGACTTGTTAACCTGAATAAATCTGTAATGGGTTTTAATCTTATCTGGCTGTGGGATAAAATAGACTATCTGCATTTTCTGCTTGATCAGATTATGAATCTCGGAATTGAAAAACCTTACATCGGCAGAATTTATGAATTCGGTAAGCTGGTAAAGGCACTTGAGGATTTCAGAGGAGGGCAGACCGAGGGAAAAATTATCATTAATACTTAGCCGGTTATGCACCTTTAGATAGGGTATAGCATTTAGGGTTTTGGGTTTAGAGTTTTTGCAGGGTTCTGCTTCACGGGTTTTGGGGTTAGAGTTTTACAGGGTTCTGCTTCACGGGTTTTGGGGTTAGCGCGTCATGTCAAGTCATGAAAAAGTTGACACCTTATCGGCAGAATAAACTTCAGATTGTTTAAGCCGGTTTTCTGAGAATGCCTGTGTAAAATACTTAAGATTGTTTCAGGCTGCAATTGGTTTGCATCAAACTTAGCCGAATGGCAGGATTCAATTACCCGGGTT
>CAYPMQ010000135.1:0-6507 GCA_964411625.1 uncultured Ignavibacteriaceae bacterium | reverse complement strand
CTAAGAACCGGGAACCAAGCACGAAATTACAGTGTGCCGAAGTACCGGTCACCCGCGTCACCAAGTCCGGGGACAATGTAACCTTTCTCATTCAGGTGACTGTCAAGCGCAGCAGTATAAATTTGGACATCGGGGAAAAGTGAATTCATCTTTCTGACGCCCTCGGGTGCGGCGATAAGCGAAACAAGAATAATCCTGTTAGCCCCTTTCTTCTTCAGTGATGCCACCGCCGATGCTGCCGAGCCGCCGGTTGCAAGCATAGGGTCAAGAATCACCACCAATCTGTTTTCGAGATTTTTCGGGGACTTAAAGTAATAATCCTCGGGCTCAAGAGTTTTTTCGTTTCTCTGGAGGCCGATATGCCCCACAGCGGCAAAAGGAAGCAGCTCAAGAAAAGGGTCAAGCAGCCCCAGCCCGGCACGAAGAACGGGCAGAAGTACGATATCATCAGAGATTACGGTGCAGTCGGTTATCTCAATCGGAGTTGTAACAGTATGTTTACCTGTTGCAAAATTTTCACTTAAAGCCACTGCCAGTGAATACCCAATAACCCTCATCGCTGCTCTGAACTGCTGCATATCCGTTTTTTCATCTCTCAGGATCGCAAGATTGTGATTAACGAGGGGGTTCTTTACCACATTTAATTTTATTTCATTTGCCATGCTTCTGCCATTTACTAAATAATTATTTCAAAATACTTAAAATAAATATTTTCACCGAGAAAAGTTCCCCTGAGCACTTTTACAGAGTAAAACCACAGGTGTGAATCTTCCTTTTAATTTCCTTAAATTTGTAGTTCAGAAATTTAATTGGCTGATGAAAGTACTGTTAATTGGCAGCTCCGTTGAAGACACGATACATGCCTCCGGAAACATTTATCACCGTCCCGGAGGAATTTATTATTCCGTACTCGGTCTTGTATCCTCATTTGAGCCCGGAGACTTGTACCTTTATACTTACAGATCCGACTCTCAGTATTACCTCTTTGAAGAGGTTTACAAAAATCTGAGACATGATTTCATGATAAATACCGTGAAAATTCCTCATATTCACCTTTATATTCATGATGAGGGAGAACGGACCGAAGTTTATGAGAACATCACCGATAAGCTGTATAAAAATGATCTGCCGCATGACTTTCTAAGCTCGCTGGAGGGAATCTACATCAATATGATTACCGGATTTGAAATGACCCCCGATGATCTCCGGGATTTAAGAAAAAAGACCGGTGCATATATCTATATGGATATCCACTCCCTTACACGGGATTATCTGCCTGACGGGAGCCGCCCTTGGAGAAAAATTGCAGACATTAACGAATGGATTTCAAACATCGATTCCCTTCAGGCAAATGAATACGAAATCACAACCTGCGGAATCAGTAATGACGCTGATGAGATTGCAGCAGGGCTTTTATCATCCGGGCTGAAAAATCTTTTCGTAACAAGAGGTGAAGCGGGCGCAGATTATTATACCGCTGATAACGGAATAACGGTTAAGAGAAATTACCAACCTCCTAAAACCCGTTCCGTAAATAAAGTGGGCTGCGGTGATGTTTTCGGGATAGTGAATTTTTATTCATACCTGCAGACGCGCAACATGGAGAAGGCCGTAATCACTGCAAATAAGGCTGCCGCGGCAGTGGCTGGTTTTTCGGACCACAGTGAATTTGTAAAACTCAGAAATATAATATGATCAAGCAAAGAATTCTGATATTTGGTTCCTCCGGCATGCTGGGGCAAAGAACCATTCAGTACTATATGAAAAAAAATGTTGAGTTATTATGCTCGGGAGTTGAGGATAGTTTTTTTCTTGACGGCGTGGATTATGTTCAGTGCGATATCACAAAAAGAGACGAAGTCAAAAAAGTCATAAACAGCTTTTTCCCTGATGTTATTATCAACTGTGCTGCCTTCACTAACGTTGACGGATGCGAAACTCAACGTGAGCTGGCCTGGAAAGTTAATGTCTCGGCGGTAAATTACATGTGTGAAATGTGCAGGGTGTATGATGCTCACCTTGTTCACATTTCAACCGATTATGTTTTCGACGGTAACTCCGGGCCATATCATGAAACCGACCCCACAAATCCGCTCGGGTATTATGGCAGATCAAAACTCGCCTCAGAAAACACGATAAAAATTGCCGGAATCTATCACACCATACTCAGAACCAACGTGCTTTACGGTGTGGTTACAAAAGGCAGACCTGATTTTGTGAGGTGGCTTATTGATACGAACCGTGCTGGGCAGAAAGCAAGGATTGTCACTGATCAGATAAACAACCCGAACTTCATTGATGATCTGGTGCAGGCTATCGCTAAATCAGTTGAGTTTAAGAAGACGGGATTATATCATATCGGGGGGAAGGAATTCCTCGACAGGTATGAATTCAGCATGAAAATTGCCGATTTCTTTGACCTGGATAAATCTCTGATAGAACCCATTGTCACTTCAGAGCTGAACCAGGCAGCAAAGCGTCCACTGAGATCAGGACTCGTAACGCTCAAGGCAGAGACTGAACTCGGGTACAAACCTCATAGTGTGGAAGATACCTTTATGCTGATGAAAAACGAACTGGGCCTTTGAGCCCGTTCGTTTATCTGATGACTTTAAGGAGAAGATATCCGATTCCCGCGGATACCGTAAATATAACGGAAATAGCGAGAAAGACAGTCAGGTTTGAGACTTTATACCGGCTGACGTACTTTTTGTTATAATCACTGTCATACCTGAAATCTCCCTGATCAACGCTCCATTTTGTGTAATCCATAGTGTAACCTCATATTTTATAAAAACTGAGTGCAATGTAGCTTTTGTACTTATATAAGGACGTGACAGCCATCTTATGTGTGACGAAAATCAAGGATGAGTGAAGAGGAGTCAGCATTTAAAATGTACAGCGGTGATGTTTACAAAATCACTGCAATACTTCTTACCGGTTCAGACTTAAAGCCATTAGGTGTTGTAGAAAAGAATCTGACATTTCATTATATTAAAGCACAATTTGGAATATCTTTTGAGTAAAAAACTACCCCTTGGAATTCAGACCTTCGGTAAACTTATCGAAGGGAATTTTCTGTATGTTGATAAGACACGCTATATAAAAAATTTAGCTGAGAGATATTCTTATGTATTTTTATCACGACCCCGCCGCTTCGGAAAATCTCTCCTTTTATCTGCAATAGGTGAATATTTCTCGGCAAATCATGAATTATTTAAAGATCTTGATGCACAGCCCAATGATATAGCCTACCCTGTCCTAAGGCTCGATTTTTCACAGATAGATTTCGGGACACCGGAAGAGTTAACCGCTTCCCTGATCAATCTTCTTCATAGAAATTTTTTGCCGGGGATGCAGGATTCAGGATCGGGTAACCTTAAAAGCACCTTTATTTCTCTCATTGAATCTCTTCATAAATCAACAGGTGAAAAGGTAGTCATATTAATTGATGAATATGACAAACCTGTTACAGAGATGATCGATAGACCTGAACTTGCAGAAGCAAATCGTGAAGTTCTCAGATCTTTTTTTGGTGTTGTTAAATCACTCGACGAAAAAATCAGGTTCATGTTTATAACCGGAGTAAGCAAATTTTCAAAATTATCTCTGTTTTCAGGACTTAATCAGATCACCGATATTACCCTTCATCCTGAATTCTCATGCATCTGCGGCATAGATCAGGATGAGATGGAAAGATATTTTTCGCCGCATATCAAAAAGCTTGCACATAACATGAAAATAACTGTGGCGGATATCTCCGGCCGTATAAGATCCTGGTATAACGGTTATTCATGGGATGGAATTAATAAGGTTTACAACCCCTATTCTCTCATGAATCTTTTTGATTTTGGTCTTTTCCAGAATTACTGGTTTAATACAGGAACCCCGGCATTTTTAATTAAAATGATTACTGCAGAGTCTTATGATATTACAGAACTGGAAAACGTGCCGGCACTGTCTCAGACATTTAACTCGGATGATCTTAAAAATATCAATTTGAGAGGACTGCTCTTTCAGACTGGATATCTGACGATAAGAGAAGTTGTCTCACAAGAAGGAGACACAAGGTATTATCTCTCAATTCCGAATTTTGAGGTAAGAGATTCGCTTTACAAGAATATGGTCTCATTCATCACAGGTAAACCTGCGGAAGATGTCAGTTTGCAGACATCACAGTTAAAATCTGAGCTTATAAACGGAAATCCTGACAGGTTTTGTCAGATTATCAACAGTCTGTTCAGCTCACTTCCCTATTCTCTGCTAACAGAACAGGAGAGATACTTTCACTCCCTTTTCATTATGCTCATGTATCTGGCGGGGATAAAAACTGAAAACGAAGTTCTCACCTCAGGGGGCAGAATTGACAGCGTGGCAGAGACTGATAAGGCCACTTATATTATTGAATTCAAATACAGAAAATCTGCCGATAAGGCGATAGAGCAAATCCGCCGGAATGAGTATTTTAATAAATATAAGATTTCAGAGAAAAAACTAATTCTGATAGGAATTAACTTCAGCAAAAAGGGTATTGAGTATCAGATTGAAACTGTTGAATAAGATACCTTAGATCTGAGGCAGAGTAACATATAAGATACCGGGACGTATTAATCGAAAATGGATTCCTTCAGTGCTTTCACGTCATTTTCAATGTTCCTGTAAATCAAATTAAAATCCAGGTCTTTAAGCAGCTTATCCAGTCCATAACCCTTCTGATAAATTTTGTCTGCCATTTTATAAAGATTTTTGATCTTCTCTAACCCTGTACCCCCTTTTATTTTTGCAGGAGGTTTAATTTTCAGACTTATGCAGATTCCATGAGTATCATTTATTAACCAATCTTCAAGTGTACTGACAGCAATCAGGTTGGAAACCGAATGTGCGCCGTGTTGCAGGAAGCCCGTTTCTAAGACTTTCCAATCAACAGGCGGTTTCTTACCTAAATCAAAAACATCAGAATCATAGGCAAAAAACACATCATACATGTGACCGGGATATGCGGCCATTATATCAAATCTGAATTTTGCGAGTGCTTTGGCTGAAAACCGCGATATTCCTCTGACAGAATATGTAACAATGGGTTTCTTCCTCTTCCCAAACTGCTTCTCAAGATGAGTTATCAGTTTTTGATAGAAAACTCTCTCGCTCTCACCCTCACAAAATATTATAACAAGAGAATTTTTCATGTTTCAGGATACCTGCTCAAATAACTCCGAACTTCTCTCCGGTTCATCTTCCATATCAAGCATCAGATCAAAAAGATATTCGCCCAGATTTAATTCGGCATCTGTAACGTATTTCAGAACTTGTTTCTGCTTCAGTGGCTTTAGTTTTCCAAATGTTGCAATACCCTGTTTATCAGGAATACCTAAATAAACAGAACTGAGCGGGAGATATTGCAAAAGATTAGGTGAATGACTTGTAATTATAATCTTCAGCTCCGGTTCTAACCCTGTCAGGACAATTAAAAGTCTCTGAAGCAATTGAGGATGAATGGCAGTTTCCAGTTCTTCGATTGCAAGCAAATCAACCCCCTTCTCAATAGCATCAACTGCCGATGCGAGAATCATAAGAATACGTAGTGTGCCTCTTGAAAGGAATTCAATCCCGGTTTCCTGATTGTTGTGAGTCTCTTTTATTCTTATATCATAAAACTTGTCCGGAAGTAAAAACGGTACTTTTGCCGGCATCCCGGCTGAATACCTTGATTTAAGATCTACTTCGATAATTTCGATACTCTCAATTTCAGGGATTAACTCTTTCATTGAGTTAATGAGCAGATTATACTTTTTCTTATTCCGGCTTTTAAGAAAATACAGAAACTTTCTGATATTTTTACCTGAATCAAAATCGTGATTTGGATTATCTTTATCCGGAAGATTTACTAGTCTGAATGACTGATTCACTTCCATTAATTGCTGAACCGAGAATCGCAGTCTGGTAAGATAATCAAGAACCCATGTATAAAATACATTCTCAAAATTTCCGAGCTTAACCAATGCCAGTTCATTAGACTGAACTTTTAAAGGTGTATCACATCGGGCTGTTTCTGTACGAAGATATTTTATTTTATCGCCTTCACGCGATAAAAATGTTTTGAATTTTGTTCCATGGCTGTTTTCTTTAATCTGCAAAAATTCAGACAATATTCTGCTGCCGGCCTGTTCCGATGTTTTTTTCCATGAAAAGGAGAAATTATACTTTACTACATAAAATTTGTTGTTGTTAGAATTTTCAGTAACTACCTCGAAGAAAAAATTTTCTTTTTCAAGCCCCGTTCTGATCGGAATAGCCGCGATATACTCCATCATCTTTTTTTTCTGCAGAGGTGAAGCCTGAATAAAATCCACAGCAAATGAATAAGCTTCTAACAGATTTGATTTCCCGAAATTGTTTGGAGCAATTACTGCTGTGATTTGATTCTCAGCAAAATTGATGGTTGTCTTTCCAAGGTTTTTATATCCGCCGCATGTAATTTCAATAACTCTCATTTTACGCAACTTTTGT
>CAYPMQ010000134.1:0-8889 GCA_964411625.1 uncultured Ignavibacteriaceae bacterium | reverse complement strand
TGAAGAATTCTGTCATTTTTAGCTTTACTATTAATTCCGGTACTAGTCTTATTCCACCCCATGGGCTCACTGCTTTTTTGCTTTATTCTGCTTTTGTTAGCTGCACTTTTCCGGTGTCAGGCTTCATCGCAATAACTTATTGTTTTTTGTGCATTTAGAATAATTTACCCTATTTTAATGATTTTTTAGGGTTTAAGCGTGCCGGATGCCTGCCGGTTATGGTACTCTGGTGCTTTTTTGCTTGAAACAGTACCTTCCGTGCTCTACATTCTTTACAAACACGGTCATTCTTTTGAAGAGGCGGTTATAAGAGCAGTGAATGATACAAAAGACAATGATGATACTATTGCAGCAATTACCGGTTCAGTGCCTAAATCCTTACATGGAAGTGAAAAAATCCCTGACAGGTGGATAAAGAATCTTACAGGAATGACAAAATTAAAAGACGAAGGCAAAATTTTCAGACTAATTGAAAATTTACGATCATGGTTAGAACAGAATTGAAAAACACTTATCTCTCAAGCAAAATCACAAATATTCACAAGATTCAGCGACTAAACTTTTTCGGACATATTTAATTAAATTGAATCCTGAATTTTTCTGAATAATTTCCGGAATAAGTATGGAACAAGATATCAGATGGAAACAACGATTCCAGAATTTTGATAAGGCCATTAAGTTAATAAATGATTATAAAGATATCCGTAATCCCTCAGTTGTTGATAACGCTGCCATCATTCAGTTTTTTGAAATTGCTTTTGAACTTTCATGGAAGTTAATGAGAGATTACCTTAACGGGGAAGGATTTTCAGACATCAATTCGCCGAGGGGGGCTATTAAAAAGGCATTTGAAACAGGGCTAATCTCAGATGGCAGGGTATGGATGAATGCACTTGAAACAAGAAATCTGACTGTTCACACTTATGATGAGAACAAAGCTGAAGAGACTGCGGCAAATATAAGAACCTTATATTCTGAAATGTTTATGGAACTGTATGCAAGAATGAGGGAGAAATTATAATTGTTCGGTTTTGATAATGACGAGTTAAAGGAAATCATTGCAGTTCTCTCTGAATTCAGAGACATAGATAAAGCTGTTATCTTTGGCAGCAGAGCGAAAGGAAATTACAGCAACGGTAGTGATGCAGATATTGCAATATCCGGAGAAAATCTGAAAGATGATACTGCGCTTTCGGTTTCATCATTTCTTAACGAAGAGACTAATTTGCCTTACAGATTTGATGTGATAAACTTCAATAAAATTGAAAATTATGATCTGAAGGAGCATATCAAAAGAGTGGGCAAATTAATTTATCAACGCCGTTAACAAATAATTCACTATCTGAAAATATTCCCTTTGAGCTCCGGTTCTATTCTTTTCTCTGTTAGTTTGATATAATCTGACGAAATCTCATAACCCACAAACTTCCTTCCCGTTTTCAATGACACAAGTGCTGTAGTACCGCTTCCCATAAAAGGATCTATTATAATGTCATCTTTAAATGAGTATAGCTGAATAAGTCTGTAAGGCAGCTCTTCCGGGAAAGGGGCAGGATGTCCTACTCTCTTTGCACTTTCAGCATTCATGGTCCAGATTGATTTCGTCCAATCCATAAACTGCTCTTTAGTTATGGTGCTCTCTTTACCATCTCTTTGGCGATTATAATTCCCTTTTGAAAAAATTAAAATGTACTCATGAATATCTCTGAGGATTGGATTAGCGGCACTCATCCAACTTCCCCATGCTGTTGAAGGACTTGCACTACCGGCTTTATTCCATATTATCTCTCCCCTCATATTATAACCAATCTCAATCATCATTTTTGATATATAGTCAGATAGAGGTATATATGGCTTGCGTCCTAAATTTGCAACATTTATGCATGCCCTCCCTCCATTCACAAGAACTCTGTAAGTCTCAGCAAAAGATTTTTTTAACATTGAAAGATATTCTTCTAGAGAGAGGTCTTTATCATACTCTTTTGAAACATTATAAGGCGGAGAGGTTATCATAAGGTGTACAGAATTATCCGGGATTTCTTTCATATTCTCTGCAGAACCATTTATTACCTTATTAATAATTTCTTCAGGTATTTCATTCTCATGCTCTTCGTTTACTTCAGAAACGTTCAGAGTTGAATAAAGTCTCGAATTATAAAATTTCGAGCTATCGTGATTGATTCTTCCGGAAGTTCCGAAAGAACTGGTTTCTGTGCCTTTAATCTTTTCCATTCTGTTCGTTCAATAATTCTAAAAATTTTTCTGCTCTTAAAGTGTCAGATGATTCCTTAAATGCTATTCTGATTATTTCTCCTATTCTGCTTTTTGGCATCATGGAAGAGAAAAAATTATACTCTTTCTCAATTAAAGTTTTACAGATAACCTTCAAATCATTGAAGTTAGTGATGGTATTGAAACCACCACCAGGGGTTTGTCTGATAAATTCAGAACTTGTGGGATCAGGGAACAATGACAGGAAACCCTGCACTACTCCTGCTTTTTTGAGATAATCAACTCTATGACCGTAATTATTTGAAATAGGTGAGTTTCCTGATATTACGATTGGTATGTGTGTTGATGGTTCTCCGGCCACCCGAATATTGATTGCTTTACCAATGGCTTTCAACATGGAGTCAGATCTTAATATTGATGGATTTCCTTTATGTGTCTTATAATCTCCCGGGTAAATAATCTCATCCGAACTTAAGTACTCATAGTTTGAAACTACACTCATTTTAATTTCAAAAATCAGTTAAATATCCCCGGGCTTCTGAACACTATTTTGATTTGTACAAAATGCCGGATCCGCTGAGGAATTAGAAGTTAATCCGATTTCTTCACAAACCACACTATTAACGGCAAACAAACCCATTTCTTCAGCGATCGGCCTTAGAAGATTTTTACACCATTTTTCTGTATAGGTGCCGATCAAGGCATTTCTGCTCTGAAGTGTTTTTCCTTCTGCACTTTGACCTTTTGGTATGTAAGCAAAATACCTGTCACCTAATTTATAAAAGAGTTGTTCCGGTTCAGCAAATTTGGACAGCGCAGATTTGAAGAAATCGATTTCAACACTTGTACCCCATAGCATTGGAAGCTCTCCTTACATATTCTCTCAAAAAATACCATTTGTAATTTAAGGTAAAAATTCCCTGTTTAATAATTTCAATTATCCTTCACCGCGATCACCCTCACTTCCTCAGCTTATACAACTGCCACCAAGGCGTTCCGGGTGATTCATGATGCTCATAATGATATCCGAAAAAGTAGCATGTAAGCATGGCAAGCAAATGATTCTTCTTAAGTGATCTGGCATTATGCGGCTTCATTTCATCTTCATGGGGTTTCATGTGCGGCAGATAGGTGCCAAAATAAAATAACTGGAAGGTGCCGAGAAATGCGGGTATCACCCAGAAAGCCCGGATTGCGGGCTCGCTGAACTGAAGCTTAAGAAGATTGTAAAGCACTCCCATCACAATAAGCTGTGATATCGTGGTATATCTCACCAGAAATGTTCCCCACCAGATAAAGAAATTCTGTGATTTAGTGTTAAAATCGGGATCCTGCTCCTCACCGGGATGCTTGTGGTGAAGGAAATGATTTTTAACGAGTCTTTTATATGACATGCCTGCAAAAAGAAAACACGAGAGGTACCCGAAGAACCTGTTTATTTTATTGCCCCGGGCAATTGTCATGTGCATAGCATCGTGACCGGTTATAAAAAGACCGGTATAAAAGTATCCCTGAAGTATAATATGGAGATACATAAAGGGGTTGCTCAGTGATACATCCACATAAGTGAGTGAGTACCAGAGATGACCGCCCCAGACAAGCAATATCACTGTGGCTATTAAAATACCCATCTTATAATCCTGCCTTAAGTCCTATATTTATAAAAATAAAAAAGTGCAGCTGAAAAAGAACATAATAAAGAGGAACTCTGCTTTCAACATTCACCTTAAAGTAATGATATAAATATCCCGAAATATACGATATCACAAACCAGGCAATATAGTTCTGAATCGGGATAATGCCGCCCTCCCAGTTCCAGTATCCGAATTTCATTGCAAGCGGTTCAAGCACATAATCAAACATCACAGTGAAAATGGCAGCCAGCAGAACCTGGAGATGTTTATTTAGTTTCAGTTTCATACCCGATTTCATACCCCCGAGTATTACCAGTGTCCAGTTAAACCCTATGATCAGAGGCACCTCAAAAATCTTGACGCCAAGTGTTTCACCATACTTATAGTTCCCGAAAATGAGTCCCGTTGCAACCCCGATAGCCTCAAGTGCAAACGTGAACACAAAAGTTACAACAATCCACTTAATGAAAGCCGTATTTATATCTTTCCTGATTTCATAAAGAACCAGACTTCCTGTAAAGAGCAGGGTGAAAGGGGTGAGTAAAAGCATAAGTTCATAAGTTGCATCAATAAGGTGACCTGCAACCCCTACCGCATACATCACCGCCAGTATTACAACAATATAATTTATATTTTTAAGACTCTGTCTTTCCAAACATTTTTACCTTTTTTTGTGAATATCACCGATCTGATTCCCGTATAGAGCATGACCGGCATCTGAATGACATGAATAAACGTATTAATGATTATTTTATCTCCCGCAATATAACTGATCAGAATTCTTGAAAGAAGGATCAGACCTGAACTTATAAGGAACAGAGCAGAAAACGGAATCAGCAGAAAGGGTATCAAAAACACTATGTTGAAAAAAACCAGCATAAAGATGAAAGCCGGTGCCGGGAGTCCAAATCCCGGAAAAAAATTCTTTGAAAATCCTTTCAGTGATGTAATATAGCTGTCATACATTCTGCAGAATATCAGATCGCCGCCAAATCCTGTCAGCGTCCTGAAACCGCTGCTTTTTGCAAGTCTGACAAGTTCCATATCTTCAACAACACGGTTCTTAACAGATTCATGCCCTCCCGTTGCGTCATAAACCTCCCTCTTCATCATAATGAACTGTCCGTTGGCAGCGGCGAATTTGAGATTACGGGAGTTAAGAACATTCCTCATAGGAAGGAACGCAAGAAGCAGCCAGTGCATCAGAGGTGTAAGAATATTCTCTCCGAAGCTGACCGTCACCTGTTTAGGGAATATCGAAAAGAAATCAAGCCTGTCCTTTTCAATATGATAAAGAGCAATTTTGAGTGCTTCCGGGGCAAAGGTGACATCTGCATCTATAAAAATCAGAAATTTTCCATTTGCAGCCTTTGAGAGCTGATGACAGGCCCAGACTTTTCCCACCCAGCCTGAGGGCAGTTCCTCGCCGTGAAGAAGTTTAACTCTGTCATCTTTAGCGGAGTAACCTTTAACAATTTCTGCTGTCAGGTCGGTCGATTTATCATCAAGAACTATCACTTCGTAATCGGGATAATCCAGCGCCGTCAGCGAGTCAAGACAAGTTCCTATGTTGTGTTCCTCATTACGGGCAGGCACGAGAATGGAAATCCGGGGGTAACCTGTGAAGATATGATTTGAAAATCCTTTCAGGTTTTTTTTCATCACATCAGCAGTGAAGAAGTTGTAAACCACTACTATAAAAGATATTAATGCAGGGAGCGATAATGCCGTAAATATTATTTCGGCGGGTGTCATCAGAAAAGTCTCCTTACAGATGTGAGCTGAGCCGCCTCTTCACCGGCCGATTTTATATTGTCAGTAAAATAATGATAATAATCATCAAATCCTTTTTTATCATGCGGCAGTTCAAAGACCTCACCGAACCTCACATAGATATCCGCATGTTTGCCTTCAAAAAACTGAAACTTGAACGCCACCGGAACAAGTTGTGTAAGCTGCCCACACCCCTGAGTAAATTTTTCAAGTCCCTTTTTAACTGTGAGCGGTTCCTTATCAAATGGTTCAATAGCCCCCTGAGGATAAATGGCCGCAAAGGTCTTTTTTTGCTTCAGGATTTTCCTTGTGTATTCAAATGTTTCCACAATTCCCTTGGGGTTATTCAACTTTATGGAATACGCTCCCAGAAACTTAAAAAAATAATAAACCTTAAGCTGTTCTTCAAGCATCAGGATATAAAAAGTACGCTCAGGGTAAAATTCCCGCTGAATTTTGTGAATAAGAAAGCCATCCCACCAGGAAAAGTGGTTAGGAGTGAAAAGGACACTTTTATCAGGATTGACAGCGGGGGGTTCGTTAATGAGATTGAAACTGCCGAAGTTTTTTCTGAATTGTGAATCTATATAGGGTCTGAAAATTTTCTCAGCCCACCATTTATGCTGAGCCTCTATCATTATGCTGCCTCATACTTACAGATAAGTTCTGATGCAATTTTGCCAGAGAGTATTACAAGAGGAATCCCTCCTCCCGGGTGAGCACTTCCTCCGCAGAAGTAAAGTCCGTCAATTTCACGGCTTTTGTTATCCTGTCTCATGAAAGCGGCATATCTGTCATTGGATGAAATACCGTAAAGGCTTCCGAACGTACTGCCGGTTTTAATTTCAATATCTGAGGGGGTAAGTACATGTTCAGTTACAATCTTTTCACTGAGGTCAATCCCCGTGATCTCAAGAATTTTTCTGATGATATTTTCCCTTATACTGTACAAATCAGGCAAGGGCTGATTACCGGCAGTGTGCGGGGCATTAATCATCACAAACCAGTTTTCGTGCCCTTCTGGAGCATCACCCTTGTTGAATTTTGATGAAATGTAAATGTAAACAGTGGGGTCGGAATAAATCTCCCTCTTTTCAAACAGACTATTAAACTCAGCCGGGTAATCTTTTGTAAAGAGTATATTATGTCCTTCAAGCTGATCATGTTCTCCTTTTACACCCCAGTAAAAGACAAGTGCGGAAGATGAGGGTTCAAGCCGGGAGTACTTTTGTCCCCCTTTAGTGTTTACTCCCCCCAGAAGGCTGTTATAAGTGGAAAATACATCTGCATTTGTAAGAACAATATCTGATTTAACAGGTTTCCCCTCGGCAATAATACCTTTAACCCGCCTTCCTTCAAGCAGGATTTTTTCAGTTTTTTTCCCGAATTCAAAAACCACACCCAGATCAATGCAGAGTTTATAAAGACCATCTGCAACCCCTCTTATGCCGCCTTCTGCCGTGAATCCGCCAAGTGCATATTCCACATGCTGAATAATATTGAGTGTTGCGGGAGCTTTATAAGGATTTGATCCGTTGTACGTTGCGTACCTGTCAAACATCTGCACAACTTTATCTTTACCGAAAAAGGATTTATTTGCCCGGTGCATTGTTCTGAGAGGATCAATCCTGAAAATATTCAGCAGTGTTTTGAGTGATTTCCGGTTAAAAAAGGTAGAAGGTTCCCTGAAACTGTTAAACAGAAACAGTTCATGAGTCAGATCATAAATTTGTTTTGAATATGCAAAGTAACGCTCAAAGTTTTTTTTCGGCTCTCCGGTTTTTTCGCTTATTTCTCTGATAAATTTTTCGAGATCATTAAACGCAGTAACTTCCGTACCATCGGGATAGTAGTATTTACAGAGTACATCAAGAGGTCTGATCCTGATATAATCTTCTGTTTTTTTTCCTGCTGCTTTAAAAAGATTATCAATTACAAACGGCATTGTGAGAAGAGAGGGTCCGGTATCAAATCGGAATCCTTCTGACTCAATACATCCCGCCTTGCCGCCGTAAGTTGATGATGCTTCATAGACAGTAACCTCATAACCCGCTGCCGCCAGATATGCCGAGGCAGAAAGTCCGCCAAGCCCTGCGCCAATTACCACAATCTTTTTCTTTTTCACAAACTGCCGAATTTCACTTTCTTCTGATATATTTTATAAAACAGATACCAGAATGAAATCATTGAAAAGGAATAAAAGAAATCTTCCCATGGAATTGTAATAAATCTGGGACCCCAGATAGCCTTATCACTGTACCAAACAATCGGGGGAAATGTGAGAAGATAGTTAACTATCAGGAAAGGAACGTAAGTGATAAGCAGAAAAAGCCAGTAATTGCTTTCTCTGAGCAGTCTGGGATAAAGAAATTCACCGGCAATAAGGAAGATGCCTGAAAATGCCGTCACGGTTGAAGTATAATACTGATCCCTGAAGATCACAGCCAGAGCAATGAAGAAAACCCCGGGTATCAGATAGGCGTACTTATATATATTCAGCTGCCTCTCCCGTATATAAAAACTTACAGTCTCATAAATAAAGAGACAGGAGAAGGGAACGGTTATGAAGAAAAGTACCTCTTCAAGCGGAAGATCAAACAAGTAGAAACCAAGCAGATATTCAGGTGAGAACCCCCAGTCACCTCTTACGGTTGCAATGTGGTCCCATACTATGTAAGCAGGTGAAACAGTGAGAATTGAGAGAGCAACATATCTGAATTTTTTATAATAGGCGAGTTTTTTTTCAAAGGAAAGCAAAAGGGGGACGAGGACCGTCCCCAGATTGATCAGTAAATATTCACTCATATCTTTGCAAGATTAACAAGAAGCCTGCGGAGCTTTTCGTTTTTATCTTTAGAAAGTCTGTCAGTTTCAATAACAAACTCAACAATACCTTTCTGAACGCTTCTGTCCAGTTCGGAATAATCTTTCTGAAGCAGAAGGGTGTATATCATCTCTGCATCGGCATCTCTCTCAGTTGAATAATTAAAGAAGAAAGGGAGATAATGCAATATAGAGTACCTTACAAATCTCAATTCAAGTGATCTTGGCTTTCTTCCGATGGCATCAGCAAGTTTCTGAAGCCCATCGGTTAAATAGTCCACTTTTTTAAATGGATTTGAGTCATGTTTGGCAAGGAGAGTCTCGCTGGCACCAAAATAACCATAAATAAACGGATCCTGTGCTTTGATCTCTTCCTTATATTTGCTCATCAGGAGATGATGAAGCTCCTGTGCTTTTTTTTCATCTT
>CAYPMQ010000133.1:0-8951 GCA_964411625.1 uncultured Ignavibacteriaceae bacterium | reverse complement strand
CATTCGCTTTACAGCAGCAGGGAAATATTCCTCAGAGAGCTTATTTCTAACGCATCTGATGCTCTTGATAAACTGAGATTTGAATCAACCAGAGGTACAAAGGTTAATGATGCAGATCTTCCCCTTGAGATAAATATTACACTTGACCCCAAAAAAAATATCATAACCATTGCCGATACGGGAATTGGTATGACCCGCGAGGAGCTTATCACAAATATCGGCACGATTGCAAAAAGCGGCTCTGCTGATTTTGTGAAGATGCTCAAAGAAAGCAAGGATGACGCAGGAAATATCATAGGACGCTTTGGTGTCGGCTTTTATTCTGTCTTTATGGTTGCCAACGAAGTGGTTCTCAGAACAAAATCTTTCAGGGAAGGCGAGCCCGGATTTGAATGGAAATCTGACGGACTCGGTGACTACACTATCACGGAACTTGATAAGAACATAAAGCGCGGAACCATTATTGAAGTTCACCTTAAAGAGGATGCCAAGGAGTTCACTGAAGATTACAGAATAGAACAGATAATTAAAAAGCATTCAAACTTTATCGGTTTCCCGATCCACCTTGGCAGCAAAAAGATTAATGCTGTTTCTGCGGTATGGAGAGAGCCAAAAACATCAATCACCAAGGAACAGTACAATGAATTTTATAAATTCCTTTCTTATGATTCAGAGGAACCTCTCTCATTAATTCATACTGCAGTTGATGCACCCATTCAGTTTAACACTCTTCTTTTTATACCCAAAAAGAATTTCGATTTCTTCGGGTTTAACAGAGATAACTACGGACTTGATCTCTACGTACGGAGAGTGCTGATTCAGCATAACTCAAAAGATATCCTCCCTGAATATCTTTCATTTGTGAAAGGTGTGGTTGATTCAGAAGATCTTCCGCTGAATATTTCCAGGGAGACACTGCAGGAGAATGCAATCTTCAGAAAAATTGCTTTAAGCGTTACTACTCAGGTACTTAATCACCTGACCAAAATGGCTAAAGATGAACCGGAAAAGTACTCGGATTTCTGGCGGGAGCATCAGCAGGTATTCAGACTCGGGTACAATGACTTTACAAATATGGACAGATTCAAAGAACTCCTCAGATTCAATACTTCAAAATGTGAGGATAAAAAAGGCCTCGTAAGCCTTGAGGAGTATGCCGGCAGAGTTAAAAATGAGCAGAAGGAAATATATTTTGCGCTCGGCAGCTCAAGGGAGGCTCTTGAACTGGATCCGAAGATGGAAATCTTCAAGGCAAAAGATATTGAAGTGCTTTACTGCTATGACCCTGCTGATGAAATCGTTCTGAGCTCAATAATGAAATATAAAGAGCTTGAGTTCAGATCAGTTGACAGTGTTGATGCTTCCAAGCTTGCTAAAATTCCGGATGTTAAAAACGATGCTGCTAAGCCGGAAGAACTTTCTGCCGATGATAAACTGCATTTTGAAAGTCTGCTTGCAAAAATGAAAAGATATCTGGGTGATAAAGTTGAAGATGTGAAGAGTTCTGAGCGTCTCGTAAACTCACCGGCAGTGCTGATCAGCAAGGATGACAGCATGACTTCTTCAATGAAGCGGATCATGAAAATGATGAAACAGGATTCCGGCATGCCTGAAGATAAAAAGACCTTTGAGGTTAACAAAAATCATCACCTGATCAGGGCACTGCTCAATGTTTACAAGAAAAATGACAACGATGCTTATCTGAAGGAGGTGACTGAACATCTTTATGAGGCCGCAAAGCTTACAGACGGTGATCTGCCCGATGTTCATACGCTCGTTTCGAGGATGAACAGACTCCTCGAAAAATCCACAGATCTCTATCTGGCAAGCCTTAAATAACACTTGTTTAAGCGGGGGCTGTATTAAATCAGCCCCTGATATTAACCTTTTTCAAAATCAAGATTAAAATCCCTTCCAAAGTATTCATGTCTCCCTTGCTGAGGTAAATTATCAAAAGTTTTTATGTATTTTAATGTTCGATGTTCAATATTCAATGTTCGATGTTAAATGTTGCCGGCACTCGAAACGTTAACCGCTAAAACGTATGCCGGTTCCCTGAGGGCTTAAGCAGAGGAGGTTTAACACTGAGATAGCAAAACTGCAGGAAATTTTTCCCTCAGGATTGATACCTCCCGTGGGTTATTCTCACACGAATTTCACAGACCTTCACCGAATGCTCTTTGCAGTATTCAATACTTTATTCTTTTCGGGATTGCTGATTTTATCCTGACAGATAAATTCCTGACAAATAAGTCTTTATCGTATTTCCTTGCCTCGTGAACAAAAAAATGCTCTGCCGCTAATTTCACAAAAATGTGTGAAAGGTGAGTGCGATCCGGAGTGATTCCCTGTCTTGCAGAATGGACTTCAATCCGTTTTTATTAGCTGAAAATAGCTCCGGAGGAGTTAAATATCTGCAGGATAACAGCACCCCGGTAAATCCCCTCCACGCGGCAAAGCGGTGGTTTGTTAAGCGGCAAAAGTAAGGAGTGCCTGTTCCATGAGGTCATCAAAAGCGGAGAAATAAAACTGAAAGAACAGGAGCTAATAATAAAATTCCATTAAGGTTAAGGTCAAAAGTGGTTTATCTGCGGATGAAATTTACGGATTATTATAAAATGCAGTCAGTTAAGGGGGAATGATTCAGTTCTGCGCTTAAGATAGCATGAGTTCAAGGCACTTCATACAATCAAGTAATCATAAACCTTGAACTCAAAACTACAAGCTGCTTAAATCATCACCAGAAAATCATCAACGGGTGTTTCAGATCTGGGAGGTATCTGTTTTGCCGGGTGCCCAACGGCAATAAAAGCCGAGAGTTTTTCAGGATCAGAAATGCCAAGCATTTTTTCGAGATCATGGCGCGCTATAAGCATACCGGTCAGCCAGCATGCGCCGAGATCAAGATCAACCGCTTTGAGAAGAATGTTCTGGACAGCAGCACCCAATGACTGATAATCAGGGAATCTTCTGAGTTCATTTACCTTTTCGGGATCGTCTTCAAAAATGTCGTCAATGATTGCTTTGTATGGTTTAATAGTGATACCGATCAAGAGGGGAGCATTGACAAAAAAAGTCGAAAAATACTCGACAGTTTTATACTTATCTTCCTCCTGTTTTCCTTTGAGAAGTTCAGCAAGAGATTTTTTTACCGCCTCTGCCATATTGTTCATAAGGTTTTTATCTGTAATGGCATAAAATTTCCAGAGGCGGGAATTATTGATTGAAGGGGCTCTTAAAGCTGCAGAGATCAGCGCATTGATCTGGTCTGCCGAAACAGGGTCGGCGGTAAATTCACGGATGCTTCTCCGTTTAGTAATTACTTCTGTATATTCCATTTATTACACCTTTTAATTACCTCCGAAAAATAGACAAATATTCTGAACTAATGAAGCCTAAAAACCATTAAATATTAAAAAGATATTTGAAGCAGTATTATAAACTGTTTATTTTAGTTTTAACAAATTAAATATTTTACACTTTAATAACACCCGGAGTCAACACATGCTTATAGTAGCTAAGATGGAAGGTAAAATAGATCATTGGCGAAGCGAGCTTTCCCACTTATTGAAAGAACACGGCGAAAAAGTTGTAAGCCAGGTTACTCTTTCACAGGTGTATGGAGGAATGAGAGGAGTAACCTCTTTATCCTGCGATACATCTGAGGTTCCGAAAGAGAAAGGCCTAATTATAAGAGGGATACCGCTTGCAAACCTGACTGATAAATTACCTATCGAGATTTTTTACCTTTTGTTAACCGGTGAGCTCCCCACGCCTGAAGAGCTAAAAGATTTTTCAACGAGTCTTAAAATCAGAAAGTTTGTTCCTCACTATGTATGGGATATACTTAAGGCGATGCCAAAAGACTCACATCCGATGACCATGCTTTCAATGGCACTTCTTTCAATGCAGCGTGAATCTCACTTTGCCCGCAGGTACGCCATGGGTGTTTCAAAGAGTGATCACTGGAGATGCATGCTTGAAGACGCTCTTGATATAGTGGCAAAACTTCCTGCTATTGCCGCTGCCATCTACAGAATCAGATTCGAGAAAGGTGAACTTATTCAGCCAGATCCCGAAATGAATTTTACACAGGATTTTGTGCACATGATGGGTTATGAGGTTTCGGACAATGATTTTTATCATCTGATGAGACTTTTCCTCCTTGCTCACTCAGACCACGAAGGCGGTAACGTTTCCGCTTTCACAAATCTGGTTGTCAATTCTGCATTGAGTGATCTTTATTATTCACTTTCAGCCGGATTCAACGGACTTGCAGGTCCTCTCCACGGACTCGCTAATCAGGAAGCAGTTAAATGGATCCTAGATCTGATGGATCACTACGGAGGAACGCCGACAAAAGAACAGATTGAAGAATTCGTTCATGAGTCGCTTGCTTCAGGAAAGGTTATTCCCGGTTATGGTCATGCAGTGCTGAGAGTAGTTGATCCCAGATTTACTGCTTTCTATGATTTTGGACTTAAACACCGTCCCGATGATCCTGTGTTCAAGACTGTTCAGCATATTTTCGAAGTGGTTCCTGAAATGCTGAAAAAGATTGAGAAAATTCAAAATCCGTGGCCGAACGTTGATGCCGTTACCGGTTCGCTTCTCTACAGCTATGGCATTAAAGAATTTTCATATTATACAGTGATCTTTGCACTCTCAAGAGCAATCGGTTTGGCTTCTCAGGGTGTTATTGCCCGTGCCCTTGGTCTTCCAATCACAAGACCAAAATCAGTCACAACCGAGTGGGCAAGAGCATTCGCAGCAAAATAACTTTTAAATTAAAGTTGTTATTTTAATAAAACCCGTCCCGTATAAGGACGGGTTTTTTTATTTTACACAAAGAACTTAAAAATATTGTGCCAGTTAACTGGCGGGCGGAAAGATTAACTGAACACTGAATCTTACTTCCTGACAGATCTCTGCTGGTCCATATATCTAAACTCATTAAGTAATCATGATGCCCGGTAGTAATGATCCTGCAGAGAGTCCATCGGAAGTTAAAATGAACCCGTTGCGATATCACCTTTCAGCCTGTAATTTGCAAAAATCACACCGGCGGGCGTAACTTTATGGAAGTATAAGCTGAAAGCTGCGGGTACTGCACCTTCGTCAAAAAGTCGTTTGCCCTTTCCAAGAATTACAGGAAAAATCTTCAGCCAGTATTCATCAACAAGGTTATGCCTCATAAGCGCTGCAGCCAGATTTCCGCTTCCATGAACCTGAATATCGGGTCCTTCACCTTCTTTAAGTTTTTTTACTGCCTCAGTAATGTCACCCTGCAGCAGAACCGAGTTAACCCAGTTTAATTCAGGCATTGAACGGGATGCCACATACTTTGTTGCCTCATTTACTCCCGGCCATTCTTCACTGTGATGAGGCCAGTATGATGCAAAGATATCGTAAGTTTTCCTGCCCAGCAGCAGATCAAAAGGAGGCGATATCTGCTCTCCCATGGCATCACCGGCTTCCTCATCAAAATACGGGAGGACCCAGCCGCCATATGTAAATCCCCCTGAAGTATCTTCTTCAGTACCCCCGGGTGCCTGAACAACACCGTCAAGCGATAAAAAACTTAAAACGATGAGTTTTCTCATTGTTGTTCTCCTTGATGTTTGAATCAATAGTTATAATTTTAACCTGCCTGCGATGCTCATTAAATAGAATTTAAAAGCTGATACTAATTTGTACTATTTGGAATTTGATCAAATTGTTTCAGACTTATGTATTACAGCTTACTCATTTACCACTTTAATAAATTATACAATGATACTCTCAAATTAATAATTGAGAATGGGTCATCGCCGATTAAAGGTTGAAATTTATCTTCTAAGTAGTTTTGAATCTAATATATAGTTAAATGCATAGATTTCAAAATATGCTCCTGCCTTTGTTTCTATTCACAATTAAGGGCTAAATACTTTGAATTATGCAGGAAATCAGTTTTATTTATATTCGAGAATCTAAAATAAATTAATTAGTATCAATTGAAGACCAATCATAAAATAATAAACGGCGATAGCCGTCAGATGAATCTTGTCAAGGAGAAGTCAGTTCAATTAATAGTTACTTCCCCCCCTTATTGGCAATTAAAAGACTATGGCACCGAAAATCAAATAGGGTATCATGAAGATTATGAAACCTATATTAACAACCTCAATCTTGTTTGGAAAGAGTGTTACAGAGTGCTTGATGATGGGTGCAGATTATGTGTGAATATAGGAGATCAATTTGCAAGGGCTGTTTATTATGGAAGATATAAGGTGATACCAATCAGAACCGAAATTATAAAATTCTGTGAGAATATCGGATTTGATTACATGGGAGCAATAATATGGCAAAAACAAACAACAACCAATACAACAGGAGGTGCTTCTTTGATGGGTAGTTTTCCCACTCCAAGAAACGGTATCCTGTCCATTGATTATGAATTTATCCTGATATTCAAGAAGCCGGGTCAGCCTGTATCGAAGGTAACTGCTGAGATGAAAGAGCAGTCAAAAATGACGGTTGAAGAGTGGAGAGAGTATTTTTCAGGTCATTGGAACTTCGGAGGTGTGAAGCAAGATGGACATATTGCAATGTACCCGGAAGAATTACCCAGGAGATTAATTAAAATGTTTGCCTTTACGGGTGAAACGGTTTTAGATCCTTTTCTGGGCAGTGGCACTACTTCACTGGCAGCTAAAAACCTTGGCAGGAACTCAATAGGTTATGAGATCAATCCTGCATATATAGAGACTATTAAAAGAAAATTGAATGTTCATCAAGCGGATATATTCGGTACACAGTTCGAGTTTTATGCAGATGATCTTGTAATAGATACAGAAAGTGAGATCGCAAAACTTCCTTATATATTTATTGATCCACATAAATTGGATAAGAAAATTGACCCCAAAAAACTTAATTTTGGTTCAAAAATCGATGGTATGAATCCGGAGAATCCGGTCTACTACGCAGTTAAAGAAATAATCAGTCCTGAGTTGCTTCGTCTTAATAATGATCTGATAATCAGATTGATTGGAGTTAAAGAAAATAAAGAGCGAAGCGCTGAGGCAAAAATTTATTTATTACAAAAAACTAAAGGTCAGAGAGTATTCCTAAAGTTTGACGAAATAAAGTACGACAAGCAGAATAATCTCCTTTGTTATCTCTATCTTAAAAATAAAACACTGATTAATGCGCATCTCATTAAGGAGAATCTAGTTGACCCTGATCTTTCATCAGTCTATAGATATAAACAGAAATTTATAAGTCAGAGGAGAACTGATAGTGCAGAATATTTGGATTGAACATGAAGAAGCATTTGAAAATTGCATCTCTGAAGTAATTCTGCCAAATAAAAAGTTAACAAATGTTGACCAAATTTTGATTAAGTCAGAGAAAGATTTAGAAAATATACCAGAAGGTGGTGGGAGTTATTAGATATGGACAAATGAACCTGTCTGTCATTCACTACTTAAAAATCAGACTCCCCAACCATTGAATGGCGGAGAAATTATTTACAATGAAATTGCGAAAGATGATGTTAGAGGGTGAATCAGACATCACCTCTTTTGAAAAGAAGACGCAAAATGGTCTGGCATTGGTGTAGATATTTATTTTCGTAATTCGTCAAGTCATCGAAAAAAGGCGTGCTCCCCTGAAAAAAGTTGCTTATATAAACAATGAACCAATAAGTAGTGTTCCTCAATTATTGAAATTATTTTCTCAGAGGAGGAAATACAATTTATTAATGCGTCAAAGAGCGAAACGATTTATTTTCGGAACGGCATTAATATCAGTGATCCTAAGCATAATAAATTAGACTTTCAAGTATATTTCATAACGGGATTGAAGAGTTTATACTTAGAGCTAATTGAAAAAGAACGGGGGAAAAATGGACTTCCAAAATTGTGTACTTATATAAATGGCAGATAGAACTAATGGCAAAAGAATGGATACTAAATAGTGCAATGAATAGGTTCCAACTAAACTTTAAAAGGAATGTTGGAGCAACTTCAGAAAGTATACGAAAATGTCAGCCTAAAAACTTGGATGATTGGCGTGAATACTATTTTGGCAATGTCAGGTCAGAAGAGGAAATTGAGGAACCGGGAAGAAAACTTTATATAAAAATAACTGAAGTTATATCTGCTGAGGTTGAGGGAATTTCAGAACAAGATTGTATTGATTATATGATGCAACTTGTTATAGAAAGAACATTTCAGGGTTATCAAACTGAAATCAGAACGATTTATGGCATTTTAGAAAAAGAACTGGGTTGCAAGATTGAACCGGCTCCGGATAATTGGGACAGACTTTACAATGTTGACTTTTTCATTAAATTAAATACCAACTATATTGGTCTGCAAATCAAGCCTGTGAATCAGGGAATTCAATTATCTCAAATCTTTAAAGAAAAGGAGCTTCAGTTAAAAACACACGAAAAATTCAGGAAGGAGTTTGGTGGAAAAGTATTTTATATTTATTCATCCTCAGAAAATGGGAAAAAAATTATTCGAAACCCCGAAGTAATATCAGAAATAAGAAATGAGATATTATTATTGTCATAAAAATATTAAGATGAATACAAGAGAATTTACCGGCATTCTGTTTGATATTATTTGTTTCTCTATGATCATTCCTGATATTATACTTTAGAACGCACGCCTTATAATTATTTCTGAGGTAATGAATATTATTCATATAATCTACTACTATTCTATGGGTTTGGGGTTTTATTTTCAATCTTAAAGATTATGCAAGTAATAAATCTGAAACAGACATGATTATTTATTTATGTCCTCTGATTATCCTTTTTCTCCTCTCCGGTTGTGCCCAAGAAGCTAGCTTCCGAGCTAAAGTTCCTGCTATTACTCCGATTACAATCTCACCCCCGCACCCCCTGGTAACCGGTTACCCTGAGTTCATTGATTCAGTGAGCAGTGATTCCATATACTGGA
>CAYPMQ010000132.1:0-9038 GCA_964411625.1 uncultured Ignavibacteriaceae bacterium | reverse complement strand
TTATTAAACCGTTCCCACATGAATTGAAGGGAAGCCGTATTTTCTTCTGATATTATTGACTGCATCTATCATCCGAGCCCGCTTTGACTCAGTATCCTCAAAAAAGGTGGGATGAGTATGAGCCTCGCAGAAATTTGACACCCCCACACCTATCAGCCTTACCGCCACCCTCCTTGTGTAAGCATTTTTCAGCAGTTTGCACGCCGTTTCGTAAATCTGCCGGTCATCATCAGTAAACTCCATCGTTTTTGACCTTGTAACAGTAATGAAATCGGAGTACCGGAGCTTGAGGGTAACTGTGGAAGCAAAAAAACCTTTATCTCTCAGACTCTGTGATATCTTTGCAGTCAGATTGAAGAGAGTCTCCCTTACCTCATCAAGACCCGATACATCGCTCCCGTAAGTATGCTCACCCGAAATGCTCTTCTGCTCCCGCTCAATGGTCAGAAACTCCGTTCCCTTACCGTTTGCCTTTTCCCAGAGATCGATTCCCACTTTCCCGAAAACCGATGAGAAATAATCGGAAGGCAGCCTTGCAATATCACCAACCTTGAATATCCCCCTTGCATTAAGCTCCCTGCTCATTACTTTACCCACACCGGGAACCGCTTCAACGGGCATCTCCGCCAGAAACTCCTTTTCCATTCCCGGGGCAACATAAGTTATTCCGCGCGGCTTGTTGAAATCTGATGCAATCTTTGCGATCGTTTTATTCCCCCCGATCCCTATTGATGCAGGCAGCCTCAGATTCTCCCATATCTCTCTCTGAATCTTTGTCGCAAGCTGAAAAAATGATCCGTAAATGATCTCACACCCCGTAAAATCCATATAAAACTCGTCAACTGATGCCTGCTCAATCATCGGCGGGTACTTTACCAGGATATCCTTTACCATCTTTGAATACCTTGAATACTCCGCCCCGTGCCCGTGTATATAAATACCATGCGGACATAACTGATACGCCTGCCTTATCGGCATTGCAGAGTGGAGCCCGTACTCCCTCGCCTCATAAGAACACGCAGCAACCACACCCCTCCCGTGAGGATCACCGCCCACAATAACAGGCTTCCCCTCAAGAGATGGATCAAGTATCCTCTCCACTGATACAAAAAATGCGTCAAGATCAAGATGAAATATTACTGACATAAACTCAGGATTTAGGGTTTAGTTCGCAGCGGCAAATTAGGGTTTAATCCACCCGACCGGCAGCCTGCCAGGACCGGGCGTATATTATCACTGATTTATACCTTTCCCTTAAAGGAGAATTCATACTTTCATACATACCTGATAACTCATTATCTATAAAACAGTTAAATTAACTCTTATAACTCCGGATTTCCTTTGAGTCAGCTTAAAAACAACGGATTTATAATGCATCTGCTCATTTATTCTGCTCTGATTCTCCCCGGCGAAAAATACCTTATTTATGCCCTGCAAACTTCACTTATGCTGCTCCAAACTCTAAACCCTCTCATTCCCCATATTCCTGTACACCCCTATAACCACGCCTATGATTCTGAAACCCTGGTAATTGCTGTTGATTACTATGGGTTGGAAATCGGGATTTTCAGATAGCAGCTCTATTCTGCTGCCGCGTTTGTAATATCTTTTAACCACCGCCCCCTCGTCAAGAACGGCAACAACAATGCGGCCGTTAACAACCTCAAGATTGGGATTAACTATAACTATATCTCCGTCAAATATGTAGGCATCCCTCAGACTGTTCCCCCTGACCCTGAGCAGGAATGCATGACCCGGCATCCTCACCACCGATGGCAGTACAGCCATATCAATTGAATCGGGGTAAATTGCAACCGGGTTACCTGCAGCTACCTCACCTATAACGGGTCTGCTTACAAACATCTTCTCTTCAAGAGTAAGATTTATCCCCCTTGAAAGCCTTTCCTCACGCTTCAGATAACCTTTTTTCTCAAGTGCAATTAAGTGCTCTCTTACAGTTGCCCTGTTTTTATAACCGAAATGCTCCGCTATTTCGGCAAGAGAAGGAGGCCTTCCCTTTTCGCTTCCGTACCCGATTATAAAATCGAGGATCTTTCTCTGTACTTCAGTTAATTCTCTTGACATTTTCTGCGCTCCTGAAAAATACCATACATTTGTATGGCAAAATATATAAATGTGGTTTAATTGTCAACAGAAATTTTCAGTATAAACTCATTTCACAGAATTATCATCAGGCAGGAATATATACTCCGGCAATGAAACTAATGTGGTGAAACCGGGTGCCCGAAACTTTTCCCTTTTTAGTGAATCATATCGTTATTGAAAAACAGAATAATACGGAGAAGAGCATGTCTGAAGTAAAAGCATACATTAAACAGATAAACGGAATTTCATTTGCAGGTAAAACGGATTCAAATCACTGGGTGACTATGGATGGACCCGAGGATTTTGGGGGAAGTAATGCAGGAATAAGACCAAAAGAACTCCTTCTGCTTGCTTTGGGCGGATGTACAGGAAGCGATGTAGTCAGTATTCTTCAGAAAAAACGCATTAAACTTGACGGTTATGAAATGAATATTACTGCCACACAAACCGAAGATCATCCCAAGGTTTATACGACAATGAATATCGAGTATATATTCAAAGGGAAAAACCTTAAAGAAGAAGATATTACAAGGGCAATAGAACTTTCACAGACAAAATACTGCGGCGTTACAAAGATGTTTGAAAAAGCAATGACGGTTACTCACAGCTTTAAGATTATTGAGTCATAACTTAAACGCTGAGGCCCGTTATTAAATTAGTGCAGAAGGCTGCTTAAATCAGGATTAAGCAGCCTTTTTTATTTTCATTTCAGTCTCACTGAATGACGGATAAAATATCTGAATCCTGATATTTGCTACCCTGACATCCGGAAATGCAATTTATTAATAAGATTCAATCATAGGAGAATTTATAATCGGCATGAATTATATAAAAAATCATCATCACTTAATGAAGCAGTGCAGATAAAATAAAAACTATTTTCACCGTCACTGTAATATGATATATATGGATTAAAAAGCCTTTATAATATTTTAGATCCGGAAATAATCAAAACTTAGTTCGGCCCGAAACCCGTTTTAATCAATTTAAGTGCATATATTTTTTCAGCTTTAATAAATATTAATGCCCTGCTTTTCTTTTCATTAATGCCTGACATACCTTATATTTATAAACTGAAATTATATTAATCATAAAATCACGAGCATTTTCATGTCCTATAATTTTATTGCACACGTTGAACTCCCGGTTCTTGATTTAGACAGAACCGCTGCATTTTTGAAAGATTTATTCGGATGGGACTTTAAAGCATTCGGAAACGGATATTATTTATTCAATAACCACAACGGTACCATGGTTGGTCTCAGAAGAGTGGCCACTCTTCACCGCGGTGATACTCCTGTGTTTCATGTCCTTGTTGACGATATTAACGCTACACTCGAAAAAGTCCCCCCCCTTGGCGGAGAAGTGGTAAGAGGAAAAACTGTTATTCCGGTTTACGGCTGGTATGCAGTTATAAATGACGTGAACGGTAACCATATAGGTTTATACGAAGCTCCCTCAAACCAGTAATATACAGATTGATACTGATTCCGTTTAGTATCTATCTCTATATTAATTCAGGTTACTTATCTACAGGAGATAAAGATGTTAGAAAATAAAATAAAGAGAATTGCTGTTAACACAGGTGGCGGTGATGCTCCCGGTCTGAATGCGGTTATCAAGGCTGTTGTTACGGCCGGTCTTAACCGCGGCTGGGAAGTTATTGGTATTCGTGACGGTTATAATGGTATTTTTCTCCCCGCTAATTACCCTAAAGGTGACGGACTCATAAATCTTACTTATGCTGATGTTAAAGATATAACCAGCCAGGGCGGCACAATTCTGGGTACAACCAACCGCGGAAACCCGATGAAGTTCCCCATGAAAACTGCCTCCGGCGAAATTGTTGAAGTTGACAGATCCGATGAAATTATTGAAGGATTCAGAAGACATAATATTGATGCACTTATTGCAATCGGCGGTGACGGCTCACTCACAATGGCAAACTCTTTTGCAAAAAAGGGTCTGCGTGTTATAGGTGTTCCGAAAACGATTGATAACGATCTCGAAAAAACAAATATCACTTTCGGTTTTGATACTGCGGTATCTTTTGCCACTGAATGTATTGACAGACTGCACACAACCGCAGCGGCTCACAAAAGAATTATAGTGGTAGAAGTTATGGGAAGAACCGCCGGATGGATTGCTCTCAATGCCGGTATTTCAGGATCTGCCGATGTTATTCTCATTCCCGAAATTCCTTACGATATTCAGAAAGTTGCAGACCACCTCCACAGTATATTCACTGATGATAAAGACTACGCTATAGTTGTGGTTGCTGAAGGTGCCATGCCGGTCGGTGGATCCATGTCTGTTATTGAACAGGAAGCCGGTAAGGAAAAAAGACTTGGCGGTGCCGGAGAAAGAGTTGCTCATGAACTGCAGCAACTGACAAAGAAAGAAGTCAGAACTGCTATTCTCGGACACCTTCTCAGAGGCGGATCACCCACTACTTTTGACAGACTTCTCTCTCTGAGATTTGGTGCTGCTGCAATCAGAGGGCTTGAAGAAGGATACTCGGGAGTAATGGTTGCTCTTAATCCTCCTACCGTTAACTACGTACCGATTGACCAGATAGCTAATAAGCTGAAACTGGTTAACGTCGAAAGTGATACGGTTAAAACTGCCCGTGACCTCGGCATCTGTTTTGGTGATTAATTTCTAAAAGGGTCGCATCTCAGGGTGCGGCCCCCTATTCTCAGGAACCTGAATGATTAAACTGACTTTGCTTTTACTCTTAATTACTGTAATATACTCCCCCTCCGTAATTTCTCAGACCTTATCAACGGGTTGGATTGAATTTTCAGATGATTCTGTTTCATCTTACTTTTATGACGGAGTAAGTGCCAAGAGCATAAATTCTGCAAAACCCGAGATCAGAATAAGACGGGTTTATAATTTTGCTCAGCGGCTGCAGGAAGCAAAAAATAACAGGATAAAAACAATTGAAACCCTGTATATGCTTAATCTTGAAAATCCGGGTTACAGCATAAAAGAAGTAGCTTATATCGATGAAGAAGGAAAGACCGTGGAGACTTTCAAATATCCTTCAGTTGAGGACTTTGCAAAGCAGAACATTTTCATGTTCCCTATTACTGAGGGCTCACTGCTTATGCATTTCCTCAGGCATATTGCCCATTCAGATTAAAAACAACCTGTTTCACATTCGGCATATACCGGTTTATAAAATGCAGATCTTTATACAGTAAACTTCCCCCGAACAGTTAAATTTCCACATTCACTTTGCTGCACAGGCATTAATTTTCACATTAATCACTAATAATTATTCACCAAGTACTTATTACAAGTGCTGCCTGTTGTCTCCACCTTATAATTCACGTGAATTTAAGCAGGCGGGTTTAAAAATGAAGAGGCCGGACTTTTTATCCGGCCTCAGTCTAACTAACTACACAGATTATTAAAATTAATTCTGTTCGGCATTCTTTGCAGCAAGCTTTGCGTTCTTTCTCTCCAGATCAGTAAGAAAACGCTTGCGTATTCTGATATGATTTGGTGTTATTTCAACAAATTCATCATCAGTAATCCACTCAAGTGCCTGTTCAAGTGTCATTATTCTCGGCGGTTCCAAGCGAATTGCATCATCCGCACCTGCCGCTCTGAAGTTTGTGAGCTGTTTGGTTTTGGTAACATTAACGGGCATATCCATGCTTCGTGAGTTTTCGCCTACCACCATACCTTCATATACTTTGGTACCCGGCTCAATGAAAAACACTGCCCTCTCCTGAAGCTTATTCATAGCATAAGCAGAAGCTTCACCGCTTTCCATAGTTACCATTGCACCGCGCTGCCTTGACGAGATTTCACCTTTGAAGGGTTCGTAACCATGGAAATTATGGTGCAGAATTCCTTCTCCTTTGGTATCAGTCATGAATTCCGATCTGTAACCGATAAGTCCTCTGGATGGGATAAAGAATTCGAGTCTCACATTATCAGACATCGGGAGCATGTTTTTAAGCTCACCTTTTCTTTTGCCGAGTTTCTCAATGACCACTCCCGTGTAAGCCTCCGGAACGTCAATTATAACGTGCTCAATCGGCTCAGAAAGTACATCTATTATTTTTTTCATGATTACCTGGGGCCTGCTTACCTGAAGTTCATAACCCTCACGACGCATATTCTCAAGCAGAATTGAAAGATGAAGTTCACCTCTGCCTGACACCTTGAAAACATCAGGGGAATCTGTTATTTCAACCCTCAGCCCTACGTTTGTCTTAAGCTCTTTACTGAGTCTTTCACTGAGATTTCTGGTTGTAACCCACTTGCCGTCTTTTCCTGCGAACGGTGAATTATTAACCATGAAATTCATCGTGATCCGGGGTTCTTCGACGGCAATAAAAGGCAGCCCTTCCTGCTTTTCGGGTGAGCAGAGAGTGTCATTAATATTCAGGTCTTCCATTCCTGCCATGGCAATTATGTCACCGGCTGCAGCTTGCTCAATTTCAACTCTTTTGATATTTTCGAACTCATAAAGCTTGGTGATTTTAGCATTCAGTTTTTCACCTTCACGGGTTACTATAACCACAGAATCCCCAATTTTAACTGATCCATATGCTATTTTACCGATACCGATTCTTCCCAGGTAATCATTATAATCAATTGCCGATATAAGCATTCTGAAAGGTTCACTCCTGTCTGCCTTAGGAACGGGAATCTTGTTCACGATTGAATCAAGAAGGGGTTCTAGTGTGGATGAATCATCATTAAGTTCATATTTTGCAATTCCCTGCTTTGCAATTGCATATACATAAGGAAAATCAAGCTGATCATCATCTGCACCAAGAGCTATAAAGAGATCAAACACTTCATTAAGTACTTCATCTGCACGGGCATCTTTTCTGTCGATCTTGTTAATCACCACTATCGGCTTAAGACCAAGCTCAAGCGATTTTTTTAACACGAATTTTGTCTGGGGAAGCGGTCCTTCTGCAGCATCTACAAGCAGGAGAACGCCGTCAACCATTTTAAGAATACGCTCCACTTCGCCGCCAAAATCGGCGTGGCCGGGAGTATCAATAACGTTAATTTTATAATCTTTATAACGAACGCTCAGGTTCTTTGAAATAATGGTGATCCCTCTCTCACGCTCAAGATTGTTTGAGTCCATAACGCGTGTCTGAACCGCCTGATTATCTCTGAAAGCACCTGTCTGTCTTAAGATATGATCTACCAGTGTGGTCTTGCCATGATCAACGTGAGCAACAATTGCAATATTTCTTATTTTATCTAACTGATACAAAATCTCTCCGATTCTCTTTTTACTTTCAGAGCCTCACTCTGAAAACTGATTTATATTGACTTTAAACTTATATCCTTGCGTTAAGCGTAAATTCTATGATCCGCAGGGTATTATCATCTCTTTTTATTTGATACCGGAGTATCAGACTTTAATGCTCCCGGATCAAATACGGTTAAAAACTTTATGAATGTCTTATGTTAAGTATATCCCCGTCTTTCACAACATATTCCTTCCCTTCAAGCCGCCAGACACCTGCTTCCTTGCACTTCGGGAATGAGCCGTATTTAACGTAATCATCATAATGAACCACTTCTGCTCTGATGAACTTATTGAAGAAATCGGAGTGTATCACTGCTGCCGATTGCTGTGCCGTGTAACCGGTTTTTATAGTCCATGCTCTGGTTTCATCCTCGCCAACTGTAAAGAATGATTTAAGCCCCAGATACTGATATGATGTGCTGATAATTCTTTCAAGAGCTGATTCATGAATTCCCATATCTTCTTTGAATAACTGAGCCTCTTCTTCTGATAAGCCTGCAAGTTCAAGTTCAAACTGCCCGAAAAACGGTATTATACTGTCTTTGTACCGGGGGTAAATTCCTTCAATCCTTGTAATAATTTCCTGAACTTTATCTTTTGAATTCTCTGAAAAATTGATTCCAATGATAATCGGCTTCATTGTTAATAACTGATAACCACTCAGGATTTTCTGATCCTCTTCGGTGAGTGCAACCTCTCTTACCGGTCTTCCATTTTCAAGTACCTCTTTAAACTTTTCCATTATCGGGAGTTCTTTCATAAGACGGTCCTGTTTCAGTTTCTGCAGATCCTTTTTGATCTTTTCTATTCTGTTCTCTACAAATGCGAGATCTGCAAGAATAAATTCTGTTTCAAGAAACTGTATATCTCTTACGGGATCGATTGAATCCTCAGGATGAGCCACCATATCGCTTTCAAATTCACGCACAATATGAAGCAGCAGATCGTTGTTTTTAATTTTAGCGAGAAAGTCTGAAGTGATTTTCATTTTACCATCATCAGAAATTCTGAGTCCCGGTATATCAACAACCTCAAGAACTGCATTTACCTGTTTTTTCGGATTAAATAGTTCGGTAAGGTGATCCAGGCGTTTATCCGGTACTTTAACGGATGTCCTATCTCCATCCCCCTCCAAACCTGAGAGAAGTCTGAATAGCGTGGTTTTTCCTGAATTCTGTAATCCTACTAATCCGATCTGCATACTTTTCCATTAATTTAATTTTAAACAACATTAAAGATAAGAAATTTCCTGATAATCGCCCGAGGAAGGGTATCAAAAAAGCATTATTATATAATAATCCTGGAGCAATTTATCCGCTGCATTAATTCCTTAAGACAACAGGTTCAGCAGAACGGAGTTTAATAAAATAATTTTTTACTTAAACCGATAAATATTTTTTTGTAAACCTTTTCATTTTTATCCGTCAGATTGATATTTATTTATTTTTTAATAATTTAAGATGTGATTCTCATTAATCTTTTGTTATTTTGTCGTAAATGAACGGAAATATTTTAATTAACGATTTCCATTCTTTACTTCGGTTATTTTGTTATTTATATTGACAATCAAATTATAACATTCTAAGGTGTTTTATGTTTTTCGGCTCTTCTATACTTCGTGATACAATCACAATGC
>CAYPMQ010000131.1:0-9150 GCA_964411625.1 uncultured Ignavibacteriaceae bacterium | reverse complement strand
CTGTCGGTTGCGTTTTTATTTACGTCAATACTCATCTCTTCACACAGGAAACTTCTGTTATCAAAATGGATGCCTGCTGGTTTGATTGCTGTATTAATAATTGTGCTGCCCAATCTGCTCTGGCAGTATTTTAACGGATTCCCTTCTGTTGAGTTTTATTCAAATATCACCAAGTATAAGAATGTACCCACGCCTCCGCTTCAGTTTGTAATCGGACAGATTATGTTTTTCTCACCAATGATTTTTCCGGTCTGGCTTGCGGGAATTATCTTTCTCTTTGTTTCAAAGGATCTGAAAAAATTCAGATTCACGGGATATTTCTTTTTACTCTCTTTTCTTTTCATGCTTCTTAGCGCTACAAGCAGATCTGACCGTCTTGCATTTGCGTATCCTGTTGTATTTGCTGCAGGTGGGATAGCAGTTTCGGCACTGATCGGGAAAATTGGTAAAAACTGGCTTAAGCCTGTTCCGGCAGTTTTAATATTATCGGGAATTTTACCGGCAATCCCATTGCTGCTGCCTTACCTTACGCCAGAGACATCCTACAAAGTCACAAAGGCGATTGGTCTGAATACAGAACTTGAGAGAGGAAAGGCGCCGCTGATTTCTCAAGTGATAGCTGACAGGATCGGCTGGGAAGAGAAAGTAAAGCTCGTAAAAGCAGCATTTAACAGTCTGAGTCAGGAAGAAAAGAAGCGCAGCTTAGTTGCCGGTTCAAATTACGGACAGGCGGGTGCCATAGAATTATATTCCAGGGATATTCCGGAAATTGTTACCGTGAGTTCCCATAATAACTATTATCTCTGGAGCCGGGAAAGAATTAAAGGTAAGGATATTCTTCTTCAGCTGGATAACTTAAAGGATAAAGAGGGTTATAATGAGATATTTGATTCAGTTGCAGTGTATCCCGGAATTTATACCTATAAATGGGTTTCACCTCATGAAGACAGTCTGGTGGTATTCATCCTGCGGAACCCTAAATACCCTTTAGAACATCTCTTGGAGGAAAGTAAACATTTTTACTAGGAAAGGATACTAATTCAGACCGATTTATTTTCCGGAATTAACTGCTGCAAACCGGCAAAAAAAAAGGCTGCTCCTGAGAGGAGAGCCCTTTGAAAATCAGATGAAATGATGCTGATTAATTTGATTTGGTCAGTTTTGCATCCTGAACCAGAACGTCATATTTATATCCGCTTCCGAAATCCTTATCAAGGATAAGAGTTCCTTCTGCTTCAATAATATCACCAACTTCAGCCTCCTGAGTTGTGGTGATCAGGAGATCAAATTTTCCTCCGGCTTCAGTTCCGTCCTGGATATGCACCCAGTTTCTGTCCATAATTGAAACATTAACTTTGACCACTTTACCTTTAACTTTTACTGTTTTGCCTGAAAGATCAGCTTTTCCGGAATATATTTCTGCAACAGAATAACCGCCCGCAGCTTTTCCTATATTAATATCTTCCTTGCTTTCAGTTTTGATGCTGGGGTGAGGCTGTCCGCTTCCCATAATTCCATTGTTCATTCCTGATGAGGTTACGGTACCTTTAACGGGGTCACTTACAAAGAGAATAGAAGCAAATTCTTTATCAATTGTCGGTGATTTGAAATTTTTCATTTCCATTGACTGAGAGAAGAAGATTGTATCGCCTGTAACCACATCCATCTTGTTAACAGCCATCCATACTTCTTTGTCATCATTAATTCCTCTTAAATAGAGATAAGTTGCAGCAGGAATAACTTCTTCAACTATATATGCCTGTTTGCCTTCAGGGGCTTCAACTTTATTGCTCTTTCCGCAGCCTGCCAGGAACAGAGCGCTTGCAATAATAAATGCAGAGAAAATCTTCATTTAAACATCCCGTGTTAAAAAATTTAAATTGTATGCAATTACAAAAATACCAAAATATTACGATTTCAGTATCACTATTTTTGTAACTCTTTTTTAATCAGAAATATACTTAATTTAAGGTTTAAATTTTTTTCAAGTTTTCTCCTATTAAAGGAAGTCAGGCCAATGATTCCGGCTATTCATGCTTTAAATTTTATACTTCCGGCTCTTTATTTAGCCACACTGCTGGCATACATGAAAGATTTTTTTTCAGAGAGTGAATCTTTTACCAATTCAAAAAGAATATTCCTGTTTGTCACCCTTATAATACACACAATATATCTTCTTATGCGTACGGTGGAATTTGATCATGCACCCATTACCAACAAATTTGAAATATTCACACTGCTGGCTTTTTCGATAGCATTTTCATATTTCCTGCTCGAGCTTCTCAGCGATATAAGAGGTACCGGTATATTCATCCTCGTGTTTTCACTGTTATTTCAGATAATATCAACCTTGTTTGTACAGGATCTTATGGAAGTTAAAGAAGTGCTGAGAGACCGCCTGCTTGGGCTTCACGTTATCAGTGCGCTTCTGGGATATTCGGGAGTAACAATTTCGGCAGTATATGCAGTGTTGTTCACTGTGCAGTATAAAAGGATCAAGGGGAGTAATTTTGGTCTCGTCTTCAGCAGGCTTCCTAACCTTGAATTGCTTGAAAAACTAAGCTGGTATTCAGTTGTAATCGGAACAGTACTGCTAACCATTGCAATACTGATTGGTATTATATGGCTGCCGCAGGCATTTCCGGACTTCAGATATTCAGACCCGAAGCTTGTTGGCACGATTCTTGTGTGGTTAATTTATATATCGGGTATTACTTTGAGAGTAACGGGGCAATTATACTCAAAGAAGTTCATGATGTTTTCCGTTGCCGGATTCATTGTGGCAATGATATCGTTATTTATTTCCAGCGCATTTGCTGAGAGTTTCCATACTTTTTATTAATATCAAGTAGTAATGAATATAATAGGCACTTCACTCAACCACAGAACGGCACCAATTGAGATCCGTGAGTCGCTGCATCTGAGTAAGAATGAGATTGATGAACTCATACCCTTACTTAAAGAAAGATTCTTTTCGGAAGGATTTATACTCTCAACATGCAACAGAACAGAGATATTCGGGTTTCCCAAAGATGAGAAAACCGATATATCAGATGTCCAGAATTTTATAATGAATTTCAAGCACGTTGAAGGGCTGAAAAAAAATAATTTTTCAAATTATTTTTCCTGCGGAGCGATAAAACACATCTTTAGTGTTGCCTCAGGAATTGATTCCCTGATTATTGGTGACAGCCAGATTCATGCTCAGGTGAAAGACGCTTTTCAGATTGCGTCAGATCATAATTTTGCAGGTTCCATTCTTAAAAAGGTTTTTGATGCCACTGTAAGGGTTGGTAAGCGCGCAATCACCGAAACAGGAATAGGTGAAGGAGCGGTATCAGTCAGTTATGCCGCAATTCAGGTTATTGAGAAGATTTATGCCTCATTTGAAAATAAATCTGCACTTGTCATAGGTGCAGGTGAAACCGGTGAGCTCGCAGCAAGACATCTGAGAGATAAGGGAACAGGGAAACTTGCAATATCAAACCGAACTCTCTCAAGAGCTGAATCACTTGCCGAAATGCTCCATGCAGAAATAATTCCTTTTAACGCAATTGAGGACAATCTGCATTATTTTGACATTGTTGTTTCCGCAACCTCCGCAGAAGGTTATATCATAAGCTATGACCAGATTAAATCAACAATAAAAAAACGCAGGGGTAACCCGATTGTAATAATGGATATTGCACTGCCAAGGGATATCGATCCTGCAGTGGCAAAGATCGATAATGTTTTTTATCATGATATTGATTCGCTGAAGATAATTGTAGAACAAAACGTCAAAAGACGCGAAAAAGAGATTCCGAAGGTTGAATCAATAATAATGGATGAGATGGTAGGTCTTTTCAGCTGGTACAATGCTCTTGAAGTGGTACCTGCTATAAAGGGACTCAGGGATTTCTTTGAAGAGATAAGAACCGAAGAGGTTGAAAAGATTAAATACAAGGTCACGCCTGAAGACCTTAAAAAAATTGAGGATATGACTAAAAGGATGATTGGCCGGCTCCTTCACAATCCGACCATTAAGCTGAGACAGCTTGCGGAAAGCGGCATTAATTATCAGGATGTTGCCAACTATACATATATCATCAGAGATTTATTCGAAACTGAAACTGAATCCGAAACTGCAGAGATCAACAAACAGGAGACTGCTTGAAGAGAAAGATTGTAATTGGCACCAGAACCAGTGAACTGGCACTCTGGCAGACTAATCATGTCAAAAGTGAGATTGAAAAACATTATCCCGGTATAACAGTAGAGTTAAAACTTATTAAAACAAAAGGGGACAAGATACTTGATGTTGCTTTATCAAAGATTGGTGATAAAGGACTCTTTACGAAGGAGCTCGAAAATGCTCTTCTGAGCAGTGAAGTTGATCTTGCTGTTCATTCTCTGAAGGATCTTGAAACGGTAATGCCTGAGGGTTTAATGCTTGGTGCAGTTTCAAAAAGACATCCCGTTGAAGATGTACTGATTGCCAAAGTAAAGGGAATGACAATTGATAAACTTCCCAAAGGCGCAAAGGTTGGCACAGGCTCTTTGAGAAGACGCTGTCAGATTCTTAATGCAAGACCGGATCTTCAGATAGAAGAATTACGGGGTAACGTACCCACCAGAATTAAAAAACTTCACGAATCAGACTGGGATGCCATCATTCTTGCAAGGGCGGGTGTTGAAAGACTCGGACTGAGTGAAAATATATCGTCTTACATACCGGTGAAAAAGATGCTCCCGGCAGTTGGTCAGGGTGCTCTTGCCCTTCAGATCAGAACCGGTGATAGTGAAACTCTTGAAATTATTAAAATTCTTCATGACGAAGATACATTTAATGCCGTGACGGCAGAACGCAGGATGCTCCGCATACTTGAGGGAGGGTGTCAGGTTCCGATAGGCGCTCATGCACAGGTTAAAAAGAACGGACTTTATCTTGACGGATTTGTCGGCAGTCTTGACGGGAAAACTTATTACCGTCTAAAGATGCGCGGAAAAGTTAAAGAAGCAGCAATGCTCGGTGAGAAAATGGCAAAAGAACTGATTGCCATGGGAGCCGATAAAATTCTGAAAGAAATAAAGCCCGAGTGATATGACTGCCGTCAGATTCCTTGAAGGAAAATGCGTTGCACTGATGAGAACCCTGGAACAGGGCACGGAAAGCCTGTGGATATTTGAACAAGCAGGAGCAGAGGTACTTCTTATACCGACCATAAAAGTAGTGCCGCCGGAAAGTTATGAGGAATTTGACAAGGCAGCCGCAAGATTAGATACATTCAGATATATTATATTCACTTCGGTAAATGCAGTTAAGATGACGGCTCAGAGATTAAAGGAGCTGGATATCAATAAGAAAAATGAAAAACTCAAGGTGGTTGCCGTAGTGTCAAAAACTGCTCAGGCTTGTATTGAATATGGTTTTCCCGTGAATATAGTACCCCAGTTTTTCAGTGCGAAAGGTGTAATCGAGCGTTTGAAGAACGAAATTATAGCGGGTAAGGAATTTTTTATTCCTGCCTCGGCTATTGCGGGAGTGGAAATAAGAGACAGACTGAAGATGGAAGGGGGTAAAGTTGTTCAGGCCGCCGTTTATGATGTTGATCTGCCTGATGAAACTGTTAATGTGGAATCACGCGAACTGATAGAGTTAAAAAATCCTGAGGTTTTTGTGTTCACAAGCCCCTCAACATTCAGAAACTTTGTGAAAATATTTATCGAAGGGGAGTGCTGAGAATACTTCAAAGATAAGGTTGTAGCGGCAATAGGTCCCTCAACTGCGGCTGAAATTACAGGATACAATGTAACCGTCAGCATCGTACCTGAAGAATTTAGTATTGAAGGTGTTCTCAGGGCACTGTACGAATTTTATTCTAAAGAAAGGCATTGATGAAAAATCCACAGAATGATCTTTTTTTAAGAGCATGTAAAAAGGAAAAAACAGAAAGAACCCCGATCTGGGTAATGAGACAGGCGGGTAGATATCTTCCTGAATACAGAGCAGTAAGAGAAAAAGCAGATTTTCTCACCATGTGTAAAACCCCGGAGCTGGCAGCAGAGGTGACAATACAACCAGTTGATCTGATAGGAGTTGATGCTGCCATTATTTTCTCCGATATTCTGGTTATTCCTGAAGCAATGGGCATGGAACTGATTATGAATGAGGGAGTTGGTCCAGTGTTCCCGAAACCGTTGGCAGATGAAACCGGTGTTAACGCACTTAAAGATCCTGATCCTTATACCGATCTTAAATATGTGATGGATGCGGTTGCACTTACAAAAAAGAACCTTGGCGGCAGAGTTCCTCTGATCGGGTTTTCAGGTGCTCCTTGGACACTCCTGACATACATGGTTGAAGGAAAGGGCTCCAAAACCTTTTCAAAGATCAAGAAATTTATTTACACCAGACCTGATCTTGCGCATCAGGTTCTCGAAAAACTCAGCAGGTCAATAATTACCTATCTTAAGGCAAAAGTTGAAAGCGGCTGCGATGCAGTGCAGATATTTGATACCTGGGGAGGACTTCTTTCACCGGCAGACTTTAATGAATTTTCATTACCCTATATCAAAAAAATAGTTGCTGAAGTTAAAAAAACGGGCGTACCGGTTATTGTTTTTGCAAAGGGCGTGCACAGCAGCCTTGAAGAAATAGCATCGACAGGATGTGATGTTACCGGGCTCGACTGGACCTTCGATATAGGGGCAGTAAGGGAGAAAATCGGCGGAAAAGTTGTTCTGCAGGGCAATCTTGACCCTACAATACTTTATGCCGGATATGACAGAATAAGGCAGGAAGCAGAAAAGGTTCTTGCTTCGTTTGGTAACGGTACCGGGCATATATTTAACCTTGGTCATGGAATTCACCCCGATACACCGCCTGAAAACCTTAAGTGTCTGGTTGATTATGTGAAATCCGAAAGCCATAAATATCATAAATAAAGAAGAGTTTGAATGTTACATGTAGATTTTGATATTGACTTAATTAAGAAATATGACCGTCCCGGGCCCAGGTACACAAGCTACCCCACGGCTCCACATTTTAACGAGGGTTTTACATCGGCAAATTATCTTGATGAGGTAATAAGAACCAATAAGCTTGATAATATGCCCCCGCTCTCACTCTATTATCATCTTCCTTTCTGTGACACGCTCTGTTATTTCTGCGGGTGCAATATGATCATCACGAGAAACAGGGAGAGGATTAAGGAGTATGTCAGATATCTGAAAAATGAAATTGATCTTCTCAGGAGCTATCTCGATTCAGACCGTATGGTTGACCAGCTTCACTGGGGAGGCGGTACACCCACCCATCTGGATCCGGATGAAATACTCGATCTTGCGAAGTATATCAGAAAGTCATTCACTTTTGACAGCTCATCAGAAAACGGCTGCGAGATTGACCCTCGCGGATTAACGAGAGATCATCTCGCAGCGCTCAGAGAAGGCGGTTTTAACAGAATTTCAATGGGTGTGCAGGATTTTAATAATAAGGTACAGAAAGCGGTGAACAGAATTCAGCCTGAAGAAATGACAGTTCAGGTAGTTGACTGGGTGCGTGAACTCGGCTTTGAGAGTATTAACCTTGATCTCATTTACGGACTTCCGCATCAGAATGTAAAGACCTTTGAAGAGACTGTTGAAAGAATCATTAAGATCAGACCAGACCGTCTTGCAGTCTTCAATTATGCCCATGTACCATGGATGAAGAAACACATGGCGCTTATTAAGGAAGAGGATATACCGAAACCGGAAGAAAAACTGGCAATTCTTAAAATGACAATCGAGAAGCTGACCTCCGCGGGTTATGTATTTATAGGGATGGATCATTTTGCACTGCCTGAAGACGATATGAGCATAGCACTTGAAAACAAAAAGCTTTACAGAAATTTTCAGGGTTACAGTACACATGCCGGTACTGACCTTTATGCAATGGGCATTACTTCAATTTCACAGATAGGAAGGGTTTATGCTCAGAACTATAAAAAAGAGAAAGAATATTTCGATGCCCTTGAAGACGGCCAGCTTCCAGTTACAAAGGGTTATTACCTATCTGATGATGATCTTCTGAGAAGACATCTTATCATGAGGGTGATGTGTGACTTTGAACTGAATTTTGAGAGTATTGAAAAACAGTTCGGAATTGATTTCATGGATTATTTTGGTGATTCTATAGCTGCCATGAAAGAAATGGTTGATGACGGACTTGTTGAAATGAAAGTTGACGGGTTTACCGTCACCGATAAAGGCAGGCTGATGATACGCAACATAGCAATGAATTTTGACTACTATATTATGAATCAGAAAGATTCAGGAAGATATTCAAGAACCGTATGAGTATGAAGAGAAACGACAGGAAAGGATAAGATTAATTGGAAAAAATAGCTGTTGTAATTATGAATCTGGGCGGACCCGACTCCCTTGAAGCGGTTCAGCCGTTTCTGAACAATCTTTTTTTGGATCCGGATATATTCAAATTACCGTTCCAGAAAACTTTTGCGAAATTAATTTCAACCAGAAGAGCCCCCAAGGTTCAGGAAGAGTATAAACTTATCGGAGGCAAATCCCCTCTGAATGAATGGACTGAACTTCAGAGGAGCAAACTTGAGACAAGATTAAGAGAAAAATACCATTCACTTGATGTTATTACAGCAATGAGGTACTGGCATCCTTTCACTGATGTTGCAGCAGATAAAGTTCAGAAGGGGAATTATGATAAAGTTATTATTCTGCCGCTGTATCCGCATTATTCAATATCAACAGTGGGTTCATCGGTTAATGAGTGGAACAGGGTTTATAAAGGCGATAAATCAAAAGTAACTGTTGTTAACTGTTACTACGAGCATGAACTGTATGTAAAAGCAATCAGTGAAAGAATAGACGATACAATTCAGAGATTCCCTGAAGAGAAAAGAAAAGACATAAATTTATTATTCAGCGCTCACGGCACCCCGATGTACATGGTAAAAAACGGAGATCCGTACAGCCATGAAATCAAAGCCACGGTTGACGCTGTCATGGCTCTGAGGAAAAATGATTACCCGCATCATATATCTTATCAGAGCAAGGTGCGTCCTATCAAGTGGCTGGAGCCGGGAACCGATACAAAAATTGAGGATCTGGCAGAAAGAGGGGTGAAAAATCTGCTCGTAATACCTATAAGTT
>CAYPMQ010000130.1:0-9154 GCA_964411625.1 uncultured Ignavibacteriaceae bacterium | reverse complement strand
TTATCATCCCGCAATGAGCAAATCTGTTTGCTCCCGGCCATATTCCCGCCATGAAAGATTTTACTGTTTCAACAGGATCATATCCCCGGTTTGATCCCGGTTCCGGCAGCGTCCTGATGAATTCTGTCATTTTCAGCTTTACTATTAATTCCGGTACTAGTCTTATTCCACCCCATGGGCTTACTGCTTTTTCGCTTTATTCTGCTTCTGTTAGCTGCACTTTTGCGGTGTCTTGCTTCATGGTAATAACTTATTGTTTTTTTGCCATTTATCCTATTGTACTTTTTTTAATGATTTATTAGGGATAAATGATGACGGAATAAGATTTCTTTTCTGGACTAAAAAAAACCATACACTCGGGGCAGGGTGTATGCTGCTTGCTTATGTGCTTGTGTGACTAAACTTACTTAAAAGAGAGAGCCGACACAGCAGGAGTTGACTTTATCAGGTTATATCCGGGAGAATCCCCTCACTAAACCAGTTTGGGGATTTTCTCAATAAACGCATTCTGTGAATTTACAACAATGGTATCGGGTACCGAACTGATATAGTCTCTGAATTCATCAATAGTGCGGCAATTGCAGTAACTTAGTCCTGATCTGATGCCGTAAAGAAACTCCTGTATAAAATCATCAATTGTGCCTTTATATTCAACCAGGGATTCGATACCCTCAACAGCATGTTTAGATTTACCGAGTATCTCTGATGCAGATTCGGATGCAAGACCGCGGAAAAGTTTATACTTTTTCCCGTCAATGGCTTTGATGATTGCCCCTGGAGATTCATCAAAGCCGGCGAAGAGGCGGCCGAGCATACACAGATCGGCGCCAAGAGCAAGTGATTTGACCACATCGCCCGAATATCTTATTCCGCCATCAGCCATAACGAGCGAGTTGCTGTTTTTTTTAACATCACGAATCTCGTCTAAAACAGAGATGAGGCCTCCTCCGATGCCTGCAGCAATCGAAGTTGAACACGCAGATCCGCCGCCGATACCAACTCTTACGATTTCAACGCCAAGCTCACTCAGAAAAAGATAACCTTCTTTGCTTGCAACATTCCCTGCAACTGTTATGTAACCGTTAAACTTTGAATTGTACCAGTTTATGGCATCTTCCATCATTGAGCTGAAACCATTGGCGGTATCAAAACAAACCCAGATTGAATACAAGTTTTTTCTTTCACTCAGCCTGTAAGTTTCAAACACATCAGCCAATCTGAGGAGTCTTTCCTGATAATCACCAGAAACACCGGTTGCAACTCCGATATTAATATGTTAAGGATTCCCGATATCAGAATCTATAATCAGGTCAAGTGCGGATTTGAGCTCCGGAACTTGCTGATCAACTGACTGAAAACGATGTATGAAACCAACGGAGCCGAACTGATTCAGTTTTGCAGCCATTCTAGCGTTGCAAACCGTATCCATGGGGGAAGCAACTATTGGAGAGTTGAGTCTGGTCTTACCGTTGACAGATGTGGAGAGATCCACTTCGCTCCTGCTGAAAACTGAGGATTTAACCCTTGGTATGATACTTATATCGTCAAAAGTCAGATAAGTTCTGTACATAGTAATTCCGGAATAATTAAAAACATAAAAAGCGGCTTACAAAATGTCAAAAGTTGCCCGTAAATAAAACAGAAATATTAATCCGCAATAAAACTCTTTTTATAAACCGTAACAGATTCAAGTGCAGGCAGATCTACTTCCACCCCGATGCCGGGAAGTTTCGGAACATCCATTGTGCCATCGGAATTAACAGTGAACTCCGGAAAAACTATATCCTTCTTATAATATCTTTTGGAGGCTGATATATCCCCCGGTAGTGTAAAGTTTTTTTTTGATGCAAGAGCAACGTTACCCGCTCTCCCTATTCCTGACTCAAGCATACCACCATGCCAAACGGGAATGCCATTTTCCAGGCAGAAATCATGAATTCTGACAGATTCCGTAAAACCACCCACTCTTCCCGGTTTGATATTGATTACTCCGCAGCTTTTCAATTCTATGGCAGCGCGGGTATCATCAAGGGAATGAATGCTTTCATCAAGACAGAGGGGTGTTTTTATCTCCCTCTGGAGCTTGGAATGATCAAAAATGTCTTCATATCCCAGGGGCTGCTCAATCAGAAGCAGATTGTAATCATCCATCTCCCTGAAAAGCGGTGCGTCATCAATGCTGTATGCAGAATTGGCATCCACCTGAAGCATTATATAAGGGAAGACTTCTCTAAGCGCTTTAACAAACTGAATATCCCGGCCGGGAGAAATTTTAATCTTTATTCTTTTATATCCTTCCGAAAGATATCCTTCAACCTTTTTAATCAACTCATTTTCAGATTCCTGAATGCCGATACTTACGCCGACATCAATTTTTTCTCTGGTGCCGCCAAGCATTACAGAGAGTGAAATGCCTTTCTCTTTTGCGAAGAGATCCCATAATGCTGCCTCAATACCGGCCTTTGCCATCATGTGGCCCCTTACCCTTTCCCAGCTCCTGAGGGCATCATCAACAGATGAGAGTTTTTTGCCGAGAATTGCAGGAATAAGAAAATCTTCAAGTATGTGCCACGCCGTTTTAACTGTTTCACAGGAGTAAAAGGGGGTGCCTTCTGCAACACTTTCTCCCCATCCTATGAATCCGCTGCTGTTTATTTCGATAATAATATGCTCTTCGTCATATTCGGTGCCCATTGAAGTAACAAATGGACTGACGAGTTCCATTTTTATGTGCCTGAGTGTTATTCTTTCAATTTGCACAGGAAGACCGGATTAATATTTTCTGAGTAAAACATAAAATTAGTGAAAATGGTGAAAATATTGGAGTGCTTAATGCGGGCTGGTGGAGCACCTTGTTCTGCCAGACCCCGAGGCTGCCGGATTGAATTCAACAGATAGCAAAGTTTATAAAGATCCCTCCGGATAATGTTTAATGAAACTGACCCTGCAAAACAAACTGCCGGGTTGCTTTTTCGTGATACAAATGAGGTTACCCTGCAGGAATTTTTCAGCTTTTGAATATTTGAATTAATAAATTGGTTGACTTATTATAAAGTGTCAGGATAATATTCCCGGAGCTTTATAATTTCCCTATTATTAATTTTAATGCGTTCATAAAGAGTCACGGAATTAATCTGAACGGAAGATATAGTAAAAAGAAAAACAAGGATTAAAAATGAATAAGACAATTCTGATAACAGGTGCATCAACGGGAATAGGAAAAGCAACCGCAGAATTATTCTCTGCAAGAGGATGGAATGTGGCAGCAACGATGAGAAATCCTGAAATAAGCGCCGCAATGTTAAAATTAAATAATACAAAGCTTTATAAGCTTGATGTTACTGACAGCAGTTCTGTAAACAGGGCGATTGATGATGTAATAAAAGATTTTAGAGGTATTGATGTTGTTTTCAACAATGCGGGCTATGCTCTGATGGGTGCGTTTGAAGCGATGACAGAGGAGCAGATTAAAAAGCAGTTTGAAACAAACGTTTTCGGACTGATGAACGTGACCAGGGCAATACTGCCCTATTTCAGAGAAAAAAAAGGGGGAACAATAATTAATACCTCATCGGTAGGCGGACTTGTAACATTTCCGATCTACAGCGTATACCACGGCACGAAATGGGCAGTGGAGGGATTCAGTGAATCACTGCAGTATGAGGTGAGAAAATTTAATATCAAAATAAAAAACATTGAGCCGGGGCCGATTAAAACAGATTTCTATAACAGATCAATGGAGATTGTGTTATCGCCTCCTTATGAAAAATATCAGAAAAAAGTGACGGAGAATATGTCAAAGTTCAGTGATGCTGCAGCGGGGCCTGAAATTGTTGCACGCAAAGTATTTCAAGCCGCAAATGATTCGGGTTACAGACTCAGATACCCGGTCGGGGGTAATGCACCGCTTTTTGTGAAACTGAGGAAACTGCTCCCTTTTCCTCTGTTCAGGTTGATCGTGAGTGCGGCAGTAGAAAGAGGAGCGTAGATCAGGAGGGAAAACTGCATTTTCACAATCGGGAGCATATTTTCTAAATTTTGATAATCCGGAACTGTAATAAATCAATTAAAACACACTTAAAAACTGGCACGGTTATTGTTAGCTATGATACAAAGTTTATATAAAATGGATGACAAAAATGCCGGTAAAAGCAACCGTTATAATAGATACCGAACTTTGCAAGGGATGCGAGCTGTGTGTAATGGCCTGCCCTGTTAAAGGTTTACAATTATCCGACCGGTTTAATTTAAAAGGTTACAGAGTTGTAGAACTCTTCACCGAAAATTGCACCGGTTGCGTGAACTGCGCTTTGGTTTGTCCTGATGCGGCTATAGCCGTTTACAGAGAAAAGAAACCGCAAAAAGCACAAACTGCATAAAGATTGGATACAGTAATGGAAACTAAAGAATTAAAAGGTAAAGAAACCCGCCTGATGAAGGGTAACGAAGCCATGGCAGAGGCAGCCATCAGAGCCGGAATGGATGCATATTTCGGTTATCCGATCACTCCTCAGTCAGAGGTTTTAGAATATCTCACCGAAGAAATACCAAACAGAAGAGGAATTGTTCTGCAGGCCGAAAGTGAAGTTGCCGCAATTAACATGGTTTACGGCGCTGCGGGTGCAGGAGCAAGGGTTATGACATCATCGTCATCCCCGGGAGTTTCTCTTATGCAGGAAGGAATATCATATATAGCCAGCGCAGAGCTGCCATGTCTTCTCGTTAACGTGAGCAGGGGCGGCCCGGGTCTTGGCACTATTCAGCCTTCACAGGGTGATTATTTTCAGGCCGTTAAGGGAGGAGGACACGGTGATTATCATCTTATAGTTCTAGCACCTTCATCGGTTCAGGAAATGGTTGATTTTGTTTTTGAAGGCTTCCGTTTAGCTGAAAAATACAGGAATCCTGCGATGATTCTTGCTGACGGAGCACTCGGTCAGATGATGGAAAAAGTTGAACTGCCCGCAGAAGGATCACTTCCTCACGTAGTTCCCGACTGGGCAACAACAGGAATGAAAAACAAGAGACCGCAGAATGTTATAACATCCCTTCACATTCAGCCTGAAAAGATGGAAGAAATTAATCTTCATCTTCAGAAAAAGTATAAAGACCTGGAAACAGAGATTAAATTTGAGCAGGAAGACACAGAAGATGCAGAAATTATTCTGGTTGCCTTTGGTCTCAGCTCAAGAATCTGTAAAAAAGTTGCCGAACTTGCCAGAGAAAAAGGAATTAAAGCAGGCACTTTCAGACCGGTTACATTATATCCTTTCCCCGCTGAAGCCATAAGCAAACTTGCAGGCCCGAACCGCAAATTCCTTGTGGTCGAGATGAATGCAGGTCAGATGGTTGAAGATGTGAGACTGGCAGTAAACGGTAAATCAGAAGTTCACTTTTATGGAAGAATGGGCGGCATGATCCCGATGCCCGATGAAATTCTCGCAAAATTAGAATCAGTTTTGTGAGGGAGGTAAGAAATGGAACAGTTTTTAATTAATCCCGAATGTCTCGTTTATGATAATCATATCGAAACACTTTCAGGCACACCGTTTCATTACTGTCCGGGATGCGGTCATGGTGTTGCTCACAAAGTGCTTATGGAAGTAATACATGAACTCGGAATTCAGGAAGAAACGATAGGAGTTGCTCCCGTGGGTTGTTCGGTTTTTGCTTACCATTATATGAATGTTGATATGCAGGAAGCCGCACACGGAAGAGCATGCGCAGTTGCAACCGGAATCAAAAGAGTTCTCCCTGATAAATATGTCTTTTCATATCAGGGGGATGGTGACCTTGCAGCGATCGGAACTGCTGAAACAGTTCATGCAATCAACAGAGGGGAAAACATTCTCATAGTGTTTATTAACAACGCTATATACGGTATGACGGGCGGGCAGATGGCCCCCACAACAATGCCGGGACAAAAAACCTCGACATCACCTTACGGAAGGGATGTGCTTTCAATGGGAAATCCGCTAAAGATTACCGAAATGATTGCTCAGCTTCCGGGTGCATATTATGTCACAAGGCAGTCGGTTCATACCCCAAAAGCAGTAAGATTCCTGAAAAAGGCACTTCTTAAAGCTTTCCGGTATCAAAAAGAAAAACGCGGAACCTGCTTCATAGAAGTGGTTTCAAACTGCCCTTCAGGCTGGAAGATGACTCCCGTTGATACCATTTCGTACATTGAAAATGAAATGTTGAAATTCTTCCCGCCGGGAGATATTAAAGTACCGGATACAAAACCCCTGGTTACAGTAACCGCGGAACAGGAGAATTAAAATGTATAAAACAGAAGAAATTATCATAGCAGGATTTGGCGGACAGGGTGTTCTCTCAATGGGCCAGGTTCTCTCGTACTCTGCAATGTTAGACAACATAGAAACAAGCTGGATGCCCTCTTACGGACCCGAAATGCGCGGCGGCACTGCAAACTGTATAGTGATTATATCGGAAAAAAGAATCAGCTCACCAATCATAACAAAGTTCGATTCGGCCATTGTGCTTAATCAGCCTTCAATGGATAAATTCGAAAAAGCAGTGAAACCGGGAGGATTCCTTTTTTATGAAGAATCAACGATTCTGCAGCCTTCATGGAGAGATGATATTACTATCATAAAGATTCCGGCAATCAAAACTGCCGATGCAATGAATAAAAAACAGGTTGCAAATATGGTAATGCTTGGAGCGTTTCTTGAAGTAAGACCTGTAGTAAATTATGAGAGCGTAAAGAAGGCTCTTGCAAAAGTGTTGCCCGAACGCCATCATCACCTTATCCCTCTCAATATGCAGGCTCTGGATAAGGGAAGAGAATTAGCAACCGAGCAACTTAAACAAGCTGTTTTATAAAGGAAACGTTTATGTCCGGAAATGAATATCACTGCCCAAAAATATGCAAGAATACTTGCAATTCGCTGAATGAAGCACTCAGAAAAGAAACAGCAGCCGTAAAATTTTACGAGGATGCGCTTGAAGGCTGCAATCAGCCCGAAATTAAGAATTTCATTACCGAGATAGCTGAAGCCAGAAGAGCGGAGATTTTGAAAATTATTCAGAAGCTGAATGAGATTCATGCCCGCGGTCAGATAACTGACGGTTTAATTTCAAGTTTTAACCCTTAATACCGGAATAAGACTTCTGAAATTTGATTATGAATTAAAATAGAAATATTTTAATACTGATCCCTTTATTTTCTCATGGACTGATCCTCTGTGGGTAATAAAATTGAGGCTGACCTTCACCGGCAGCCTCTCGTTATTTTAAAGCCATACGTTAGGTGAGGTGTGATTTATTCCGGGGAGCTGAAGATACTGAGCATTCTCCGAATCAGGTAGTTGCGCGGTGTTTTAATTGCCATGTATATTCAATCCCCAGGCGGTATTGCGGTACATACTTCAACAAATATTCTTACATTTTATTTCCTGCTTAAGCAAGGCAGAATGTGATTCTTCTTTGGCAGTTTGCTTTAGCTGAAGGATGGGATAGAGCCCATTTGCCACGGGCTTTAGCCGCATTATAACTGAATATTGTGCAACTCCATCCGGAATAGGGGGTGTGCTCGTTAATCTACCGGCTGGTATTGTGTGATCACTGCCGGGATCAGTGATTGTCATAAAATGATGAGGCTGAATCCTGAGAGACCGGGAGCATTTTGTCCCTTCGGCTAAAGTTAACGGCAATAGATGAAAATAGCTGTAATGTATTATATTATAATTTGTTAGCAAATCTGTTGCCGGCTTGCAGCATTAACAATAAAAAACTACTCAGGAGGTGAAACAAACTTCCGTTTTCGGCCAGATTAACAGAAGCTGAATGTTAATTTTCTATTGCCGTCTGCTTTAGCTGACTGATGGAACAGAAACAATTTCCACCATTACTTCTGCGGTAACTCTAAAATAATGTATAAATAAACGGTGCGAGGGGGCTGCTCTTACCCAGAACAATCAGCAATCCGAGGAGTATAATTATTATAGCCACAGGCATGAGCCAGAATTTTTTATTCTCTTTAAGAAAGCTTAAATACTGTAAAACAATCTTTGATTTTGACATATTATGATACCTTTAAAACTTAGTGCATTTTTTCATAATCAATGTTTTTTTTCTCTCTTTTTACCCAGTATGAGGAGACCGCTTTATCAGGGGCGTGAAGCATGAACTTTTTACCGAACAATTTTGCTGCAGCACCCACGGGCATAACGGCAAGAAAAAAGATCAGAGTCAGAAAGACCCTGCTCATTATGGCGCCAAGCACAATCGATAGTGTCATCCATCCTATATAGACATACTTCAGCCAGAACGGGTTAAGGTATGCGGGAATGACGAGCAGAGAACCGGCCACAAGCAGAATTTCACGGAGATACTCAGCCTTGCCGAAATAAAACAAAATTGATCCGCCCACAAATAATGACGCCCCTGCATAAAATCCGAATTGCCTGAGACTCCCTTCAGAGAGGTCAAGACCTTTTATCTCCTGTTTAATCAAGCTCATATTTCTGCCTCCAGTCTATCTCATCATGAAATTCAGGCTGTTGATCTTTATATAATACATAATTCTGCAGGACAAGAATATCCATTTCGGTGCGCATGAAACACTTATAAGCATCAAGAGGGGATTCAACGATGGGTTCACCACGAACATTAAATGAAGTGTTTATGATTACAGGGCAGCCGGTTTTATTATAGAATGTGCTAATCAGATCGTAATACCTCTGATTATCTTCTCTGTTAACGGTCTGAAGCCTTGCCGAATAATCAACATGAGTGATTGCAGGCACTTCGGATCTTACGATATTCAGCATATCAATACCCCAGAGTTTCTTCTCTTCTTCGGTCATCTGACGCTGTTTTTCTTTTTTAACATCAGCCACCAGCAGCATATATGGGCTTTCACGGTCAATTTCAAACCACTCCGAAACTTTATCAGCAAGTACGGAGGGGGCAAAAGGTCTGAAGCTTTCCCTGTATTTAATCTTAAGGTTCATCTTTTTCTGCATTCCGGGGGAACGCGCATCACCTATAATTGACCTTGCTCCGAGCGCACGAGGTCCGAACTCCATTCTGCCGCTGAACCACCCTATCACTTTTTCTTTCTGCATCTCATCTGAAATCAGGCTGTAAAGTTCATGGTCATCATAATATGCGGCCGGTATAGAAA
>CAYPMQ010000129.1:0-9196 GCA_964411625.1 uncultured Ignavibacteriaceae bacterium | reverse complement strand
TTCCATATCTGAAAAAATACTTTACCATCAGGGAAATTTACAAAATCTGTTACAGGATTTCCCTCAGAATCTTTAATGAGCCTCATAGGAAGATTATCAAAGTCATTAACCTCGTAGCGCTCCTTCTGCCATCCGTCTGTGGTCAGATACTGCTGGAAATAACCATCCCTGAAAGCCACTCCCACACCTGTGAGCGGAATACCCAGGTCACTGGCCGATTTAAGATGATCGCCTGCAAGCACACCCAGACCACCCGAATAGGTCTGCAAACACTCGGTTAAACCGTATTCAAATGAGAAATAAATTATATTAAAATTTTTGTATTCAGAGTAGTTTTTAGAAAACCATGTGGCAGAAGTCTGATAATTTTTGAGCTGTAACATTGCCCTTTTCAAATGCGCAATAAATCCCTCATCCCTGGCCGCTTCATTTAATCTCTCCTGGGATATTGTTCCGAGCATTAAAACCGGATTATGGTGAGTTTCCTCCCATAATTCTCTGTCTAATCTTCTGAACAGCAATTGTATATCATGCTGCCAGGTCCAGTATAAATTGTATGCTAAATCTCTGAGTCCCTCAAGTTTTGCCGGCAAATTCGGCAGAACCTTGAACTCACCTGTGAATTTCAAATACTCTCCGGTATAATTTAAAACCTGACTTTAAATATACAATTTTTATTGCTTATTTCACTTAAGACATTCTTTTGATGGGCTTGGCAGATTCAATCCTGATCATTATGATTAAAAAAAAAGCTGCAGTTTTTAAGCTGCAGCCTTTTAATAAGATCTCTGAGTATTGAGAAAAATGATATCTGAGTTTTACTTCAGCAGAACCATTTTCTTTATATCACTCAGTGACTGATCGTTAAACAAGCCTTTGGCAGTGAGTTCATAAAAGTAAACTCCTGAAGGAAGTTTACTGCCGGCGCTGTCATCAGCATTCCAGTTCAGTTTGTAAACTCCGCTTTCTTTCATGCCGCTAAACAGTTCTCTTACCTGCTGGCCAAGAACGTTATAAATCTTAACTCTTACATCGGCTCTGAAAGGCAGGGTGAACTCTATTGTTGTAGTCGGGTTAAATGGGTTAGGATAATTCTGTTTAAGACTGAATACCTGAGGAATCTCCTGGTTGTTATCATCAATTCCGGTAGTACCATTAATTGCAAATCCGAGGGATGTGATATTGTTAACACCCATTGAACCAACCATGGTACCGAGACCGGTTGTCAGATCAATAGTAAACAGATCATTTGCTGCACTTGCAGTACCTTTCACTCCGTAAAGCACACCGGTATTGCTGAATTCGATATCATTGATTATCGCATTTACTCCGGCCAGACCCACATGAGTTGTGTCACCGCTCGGCAGACTTATTTTAATAACAAGGTCTCTGCCGCTTCCGAGTGCTTTATAGATTGAAGCATAAAGTTCATTGGTCTGAGGATGAAAAGCGATTGACTGAACATTATATCTGGTAGTACAGATTTCTGTAAACTGCCCGGATACCAGGTCAACGGTAAATATTCTTGCAGACCTTGTTGCAAGATACATCGTACCTGAAGTATCAAATGCAATTGAACTTGCATCGCTGAGATCAACGGGCAGATACTCGTAACCGTCACCGCGGGCGGCATTCAGCCAGAGAATTCCCGCAGGATTGTTCTTAAGTGCATATATTACGCCTGTTTCAGGATGTATTGCCTGTGAAATTATACTTGTATAATTTGTGTATCCAACGGGTGTGGTGGCAGCGGTTGCGGTATTAACATTGAAAAGTCTGCCTCCTCCGCCGGGCCCTGAAATTGCATACATACTGTTCTGGTTTGCCGGATTTATAACGTAACCGTAACCCTGTAATGCAACTTTATATGTTGCTGAACCGGATTTCACATAAAGAGTGTCTTTGGTCAGACCTGTATCAACAGGCGCATAATTCACGTCTACCACAAGTGATCTGTTTGAGGGGAGTGTAAACGGAAAGCTTATTATGTTTGAATAGTTGAAGTTCTGACCCATTGTGTACATGGTGTCAATAACAACGTCCTGCTCTCCGAAGCTGATAAGCTCAACAGGGAGCGACTTTGTCATTTCAAGTTTCACGTTTCCGTGATTGAGGGAAGATAAAGATGTCTGAATGTAAGATCCGGGATAAGGAGCTACTCTGAGCTCACCAACCCAGGTATTCCATGTGTGCTGAGCAGAAACAAACTCTGTAAGCATCAGGAAATTTTCCTCATTAGCGGGGTCGGTCCAGATACCCATGTAATCACCCCAGCGGTTTCGGTCACCACCAAAAGTTTTTACATAGTTAGCTTTTCCTTCCTGAAGCGCTTTGCTGTTATCAAATATTAATGAACCGTCTTTTTTAACAGAATAGAATGCTCCCACATACTCTGTTTCAGCGGAGCGTGAGAAAGTAAGCGCCACGTTATGATGTTTATCAACACCTATTGCTCCGAAGAAATACCAGTAACCCGGTGCGCCGTAAACAATTTCTTCGGCAAGCGACATATTGCCCGTGTTCACTTTAATGTAATGTAATGCTGAGTTTGCAAATGATTGAGGATTTGCAATAGTGTGAACTGCATAAAGAAAGCCATCCCTGAACACCGGTTCACACTGAAGCTGGGCACCATTAACCGAAACAAGCGGGGAACCTCCTCCAAGCTGATTGGCGTTAGGCGGATTTGAATAGCTTGTAACAAAGATATTATTACCTGTGAGAACAGGGTTGGTGATAGGATCTGTAAGTGTCCATACACAGGTGAAATTGCCGCCTGATGAAGGCACGTTCATGAAGTAGTATTTTCCTCCGCCGGGAGTCCACTTAATCATCGGTCTGATATGAAACACGTTATTCGGAAGACCCGGATATTTGATCTGCCATAGGTCGTTCCATGTTACTTCACCGCCGGTGTTTGCGTATAGCTGTGATTTATTGTAAATCCTGATCTTGGCATAATTAAAGCTTCCGCCGAATGCGAACTGATTACCAACAACATAAAATGCCTCTTCATCAAAACCGACACCCTGATAATCCATCCAGTTTGATGCCGGCGTAGTTCCGTTCACATCACTCCGGATCGCATAGTTATACCAGGCGCCTGTAGGTATGGAATCATCGGAGACTGATATAAGGTGAAGACCTCTGGGGATTGTGTTGCTCTGATCAAGCCACACCATTACCCATCTCTTGGCAAAGTGATCATATACAACTTTGGGATCAAAAGCACCGGGGCTTGAAACTGTTGTGGCATACCACTGATCTGCATTTATTCTTTTTATAAGATTTCCGGCTCTGTCGTAAATCCCGAAATCACTGTTAACAACTGCCATTATATGGGTTGGCCCCACAGCAATATGCGGATCGGGGGGAATAGAATTAGTTTGTGTTAGTCCCTGGTAATTTTTTAGCAGTAGTGAATTCACAGTGTCAAGTGCGAATCCTTCAGCACTGCGGTCAATTGAAAGATAAGCCTTCATATCTAACTGACTTAGGTCAAGATAGATTGGCTCTTCCCGATGTCCATAAGGGTTTCTTATCACATCAGGTCTTGGAGTTGAAATGTTTGGTGCGGCAGAAAAATTGTTTGTGTTTACCAGTACTCCTGAGAGAACTGATCCCTGTGCAGGACCCTGGTATAGCTGCGCCGTAATATCACCGGCCATTATTAAAAGTAAAAGTAAAGCCTGTACAACCCAAGCTGTAATTCTGGTCATTTAACCTCCGAGTGATTTCTAATATGTAAAACTTATTGCACAAAATAACTAAATGATACAATAATTGAAAGATACTTTTATGCACTTTACTTTGCGAGTATCATTTTTCTTATTTCGTTATAATTTCTGTTTCCCGTTATTGAACGGGCACTCATCTCATAGAAATAAACTCCGCTCACCAAAGCTGATTCCCGGGTATTAAAAACTAATTCATAGCTGCCCGGTTCATATACCTTGTCTGCCAGAGTTTTTACCGTTTGTCCTAATATGTTATAAACCGTGATCTTCACATCTGCCTGCTCGGGGATGCCAAACCTGATAACTGTTGACGGATTAAACGGGTTGGGATAATTTTGCTGCAGTGAATACAAAGAGGGAGTCCCGGCATTTTTGTCTTTAATATCATTCACAGGATTTGGCCACTGGGTTATACTTACAAGCCCGGCTTTCCCTGTGCTCCCGATTAATGAAGCATTTTTCGAAAAAGTGTTAAATCTTACAAGATCTGCCGGCTGATTAGGATTGCCGGCTAAAACCAGTAATGATCTGCCAGCCTCAAAGGTGACTCCGCGTATAATTTTTCCTGTTCCTGCAGTACCAAGATTTGTAGTATCACCGGTTTCACTGATTCTGACAATCTGATCCCTGCCTGTACCGAGAGGTTTGTAGATTCCGCCGTAAAGCTCATCCGTCACAGGATCAAATGCCATTCCGGAGAGTGTTACTGCAACTGTATCAATAAAAGTTGTTATGTTGTTAACATAATCATATTTGCTGAGAAATCTTCTGTCGGTAAGGATAAACAACTCACCTGCATTATTTATTGCCGCGGTAGTAACGCTCGGAAAAGGAAGTTTTTTATAGAAATAAAATTCACCATTAGCTGAACTCATTCTGAGCAGTTCAGCACCGTATTCAGTATTACGGATTGCATACACAATTTTCGTTACCGGGTCTGTCATTGCAGCGGCAATGTCAGTATAACCGGAAACCCCGAGAGAAGTTGCTGCAGCATTGCTTCCGCTCAGTGTATATGAATTGCCGGAATCCGCACTTCCTGAAACTGCATAAATCACATTCTCTGCGGCAGGAACAACCTGATAACCTTTCATTGTAAGAGCAACTTTCAACGGGCTGCTGCCGTTTACATTTATGGTTACAGTGTCATTGATCACTCCTGCGGTTCCTGCGTTGGTTATTACCGGGATAAACAGTGAATCATAAGAATTGAGCTGTCTTGCCCCTGTAAAAGCAGCCGGAATGGTAAATTGACTGCCTCCGGTTCCGATAGATAAAATATTCATCGCCACGTCCCCAAAATTGCTTAGAACGATGAACTGGGTATCTTTCTGTACATTAACTTCAATTGTCTTGAAATCAAGCACGTTTTTGTCAGAGAAAGGATAAATTCCCTGAAACGGAGCCACTCTTATTTTACCGACTCTGTTCCCCCAGACATTAGGTTTGTATACATGTTCAGTAAGCATCCACATGCTGAGGCTGTCTGTTGGATCAAGTGAAATCCCCATATAATCGCCCCACCGGTTTCTGCCTGATCCGAATGTAACCACGTAAGAACCTGCTCCGGGCTCAAGAAGATAACTTTTAAGATCGGTTTCAGGAGCACCTTTGGCTCTCCCTGCAAAAAATGCTCCGTTATACTCATAAAGACCTGAGCGCCCGAAAGTAAAACCGATATTTTCATACTTATCAACTGTAATTGCAGGATAAAGATACCAGTATCCCTCCCTCCCGAAAGTCACCTGTTCTTCAGGCTGATTTGTGGTGGTATTGATCTTCGTGTATCTTACTGCTGAATAAGCCCAGTTTGCCGGATTAACAGTAAGGTGAGTCACCCATAAGTATCCGTTTCTGTAAACCGGTTCATTACTGAGTGCCGAACCGTTCGTTTCAAATGGATCAACTCCTCCGGGCTGACCGGCATCAGGAGGATATCCGAAATTGCTTACTGCAACTGACGCTCCTGTAATCTGAGGAGTGCCTGATACATCAGTTACTTTGTAGAGTGCGTAACGGTTACCGCCTGAATATGGTACATGAACAAAATACGCGGTATCAGAATGCGTGTAATGAATTACAGGTCTGATATTGAAGACTCTTGCGCTTGATCCAGGGAATTTTACATCCCAGAAATCCCAGTATGTTACAGGATTGGTGCTGTTTTGCAAAAGCTGTGCTTTGGGGATAACTCTTATTTTTGCATAATCAAAATTACCGGCAAATGAAAATTGGTTTGTAGTAACATATAGTGCCAGTGAATCATATCCCACTCCCTGATAATCACCCCAGCTGTTGATTCCTGTATTACCGTTTTTATTGGAAGGTAAAACCCAGTTTGACCAGTTACCAAGCGGGTTTGAATCGTCTGAAACCGCAATCAGAATTGTGCCTCTGGCAGAGCCGTCATCCTGATCAAGCCATACCATCATCCATCTTTGTGCATAGTGATCGTATATAACCTTAGGATCAAATGAGAATATACCGGGAATCAAACTCCCGAACCAATTATCAGAGTCGATTCTTTTAAGCAGATTTCCGTTCTTATCATAGATTGCAAAATCTGTGTTTACGGTTGCTATGATGTGATCAGGCCCCACTGCAACATGCGGGTCAGGAGGAATTGAACCCGTTGTACCGGGCCCCTGGAATTCCCGGAGAAGAACCGGTTTACCAGTGACGGTCTGGCCGGCGTCCTCCACATAGATCGCTTCAGGTTCAGGCATCGTAGCATCTGCAGGACCATAAAAAGCCACCCCGGTGTATTTAATTTTATTTTTCCCCTTTTCCATATTCGGATTTGACATAGGCATATAGGGGCCGAATGAGTTGGTATTTTTGATTTCCCCTGCTCCTGAAGTGCCCAATACGGGTCCCTGGGCTACCTGGGAAAAAACTGATGAAGATAAAAAGATTAAAAAGAAGAGGAAAGCTGATATGGCCGGGTATATAAGTTTATACAATTTCACTCCGTCGGATGGATGATTATTACTTAATTGAGAAGTTTTCAACTTAAAAATACGATAAAAACAGCGATTTTTCAATTACTTAAAAAACACTATATTAGTAGCCTTTCGTTCAAATACTGTTTATAATAAATAGGAAAAATCATGGGTAAGTTTGAATTAAGTAAAATCCAGAATATAATAAAAAAATCAGGTCTTGACGGCTGGCTTCTTTTCGATTTCCGCGGAAGTAATACTCTCTCTCACGATGTTCTGGATATCCCGAAAAATGCACACCTTACAAGAAGATTTTATTACTTCATTCCTGCTGAAGGAGAATCAGTTAAAATCGTAAACGCAATTGAAAGACACACTCTTAAACATCTTCCGGGAATTGAAAAACCATATTCAAGCCGTCAGATACTTGACGGATTCCTGAAGGAAACCCTTGCCGGCGTAAAAAAAGTGGCAATGGAATACTCCCCTATGAATGCTATTCCATACCTTTCAAGAGTTGATGCAGGAACAATCGAGTATCTGAAATCATTAGGACTTGAAATTGTTTCCAGCGGTGATCTTATTACTCTTTTTAATGCAGTCTGGACCGATGAACAGTACAGACAAAATGTTCCGGTTGCCGCATCACTGGTAGAGATTGTTAAAGCCGCTTTTGCATTTATTAAAGATAAACTCTCATTAGGTACAAAGGTTACCGAATATGATGCTCAGCAGTTTATTATGGGCGAATTCGCGAAAAGAGGTTATTTCACAGACAGCCCGCCGATTGTAGGCGTTAACGGAAACGCTGCTAACCCGCATTACTCACCTGATGAAGCTACACATTCTGAAATCAGAATGGGTGATTTTATACTTATAGATCTCTGGGCTAAACCTGACGAAGATTCTGCAGTCTGGTCAGATATAACCTGGACAGGTTTTGCAGGGAAGGAAGCTCCGCAGAAGATGGTTGATGTCTTTAATATAGTTCGTGATGCCCGTGATGCTGCATTTAATCTTGTTAAAGAAAGATTTGAGAAAGGATTACCTGTGAAAGGTTTTGAAGTTGACGATGCTTCAAGAAATGTAATAGAAAAGGCTGGTTATGGTGATTATTTTATTCACAGAACAGGTCACTCAATAACCACTGATCTGCACGGCTCAGGTCCGCACATGGATAACTTTGAAACTCACGATGAAAGAACCATTCTCCCCTCAACTTCATTTTCAATTGAACCTGGCATTTATCTCCCTGGTGAGTTCGGAGTAAGAAATGAGATTGATGTATATGTTCATCCTGATGGCCGTGTTGAACAGACCGGCGGAGAAAAACAGAACGAACTGATTCTCCTGTTCGCCTGATACGGTATATTATTATTTTACAGGGCTGCAGAATTTTTCAGTTTTGCAGCCTTTTTTGTAGTCGCCCAAACTTCTGCATTGATATCTGAAATTTGTCTTCTTACTGCATGAACAATTTCATTCCCCTCAGTATCTCTATGATTCGTCTGATCCCCGATTCTCATTATGAACAAAAATCAGAATTTTGAATATCCGGAAATTAGCCCTGTAATACAATCCCTGGCTTTAAAACAAAACAGGCTGCCCTTAAGAACAGCCTGTAAAAACCTGTTTGTCTGAATTTAAGTTGCTTCTATACCCTAAATCCTAAACCCTTACTTCTTGTATTCCTGCATAATGTATTCAGCAACCGCACGGGCTTCTTTTGGTTTCAAACCCTGAGCCGGCATCGGAGGATAATCAGGATTAACTTTTACAGGTGCGTTAATGAATTTAACCAAGTCATTGATTTTTCCTTCATATTTTGGCAGAGTTTCCTTGTAAGGAGGACCAACAACCTTCTGATCAAACTTATGGCATGCAGAGCATTTAGCTTTAAAGATAGCTTCTCCGCTTACTTCTGCAGCAGCACCTTCTCCTGCCTCATCTTTCATTGCAGCATCATAGGCAGCAGCAAGCTGTAATGAGTGTTTTGCCGTTGACTGGGTGATTTTAATCTGATCGGCAACTGCCAGAGCAATTACCGCAATCACTATCAGAAGGAAAATACGGGCTGATGAAGTCACGTTTCCGTTCTTAAGCATATCATAAAGCAGATGATAAACTGCAAAAATGATAAACAAGGCTGCACCGCTTAAACCGAATACCATTCCTGTGACCGCTGAACCCGGTAAAGTAACAAGGTGGAGCAGTAATGTTAACGGCAGTAAGAGAGCGCCTTTCTTGGTGACTGAGAGAGTCTTTTCTTTAACAAGTGCTTTAAATTCTTCAGATAAACCTTCTTTCCCACCTTCCCAGTAGAAATAGAGATACATCAGGAATGACCCGGTAAGCGCAAAAGAAAGGGCAACAAAGAAGATCCACTTAACAAAGATTGATGCGGAAATGAAAATATGGAAAAAGCTGTTAGACATCTCCCACTCTTCAGGGTACATAACAAGTGTGATACCTGCAATAAAAAAATAGCCTGCTGTATAGAGAAAGCCTGTTGCCCAG
>CAYPMQ010000128.1:0-9301 GCA_964411625.1 uncultured Ignavibacteriaceae bacterium | reverse complement strand
CTACAAAGCTGAATTCTGGGGAAATGTCAGAATTTTTGAAACACTTGGTATGAGCCAGGGGTTGTTTGCCTTCCTCCTTACTCTGATGGCCCTCGGAGCATTTTATGCAACAGGGATCATAGAAAAAAAGGTAAATAAGGGAGGGATTAATGAAGCTACCACAAAGCGTGTTTTTACTTCATTCGCAGTTGTCTTTCTTATACTCGGAATTGCAGCAATTTTCCTGCCCGATAAAAGAGAAGTAATTCTTTCAGATATGAACAATAAGGATGCTCTGAACGGAATTGAGTTCAGCAGAATTTCAATTGATGAACTGGCTCTCAGACTGATCAATAATGACAGGAAGTATCAGATTATTGATGTCAGAACGGAAAAAGAATATGCCTCATTCCATCTCCCAGGGGCTATTAATGTGCCTCTTGAAAAGTTCTACGGCAAGGAGAACAGTAAACTTTTCAGGGATAAATCAGTGAAGCGCATTTTTATAGGATCAAATAAGGAAGATGAGTTTAAAGCCGCATATGTTGCCACACAAATTGGGATAAAAGACCCGCATGTGCTTGATGGAGGTCTTGAAAAATTCAGAAGTGAAATAATAGGATTTAATAAAGACCTGGCTGATGAGAAAGGGCTTAATGCAGATACAGAACGATTCAGAATTAAAGCTGCTTCAGTCATAACAATGCTGATAGAAAAAGATAAACAGACAGGCAGTCCTAAAAAAGTTATAAAAAAAGTTATGGGCGGTTGCTGAAAAATCCTTAATTTTTACCGGACTTTAATGATAACTTTCCGGTGAATAATGACTAATAAATTTAATGCGGAGGATTTCTTTGCAGCAAGAAATCCTCTTGCTTCTGATTACAGCAGATTTGATGTAGAAAATAAATTACTTCTTACGGGTCACTCACATCAGGCTTGGCCCGATATAAGCCGTGAAGGAATTCTGCAATGCTGGGATGATGCCGCAGAGCTTGCCGATAAAAAATGGGAGAGAATAGCCGGTGTTGAAGAGAGAGTCAGGGCAGGTTACAGGAATCTCATGAATGATCCGCATGGCAATATAACACTTGCTCCCAGTACACATGATCTCATTATAAAACTTCTTTCCGCACTTCCGTTTAACACCAGAAATAAAATTGTCACCACCGATTCAGAATTCCATACAATAAACCGGCAACTTAAAAGACTCTCAGAGGAAGGTTTCAGAGTTGTTTCAGTGCCGCTTGAACCAAGGGAGAGCTTTGCAGAAAGAATCATTGAAGAAACAGATTCTCAAACGCTGATAGTAATGGTCTCTGCAGTTTTTTATAAGACTTCAGTTATTGCCGAAGGACTTGAGAGTATCAGTAAAAAATGTGAAAAAGAAGGTGCGGAATTCCTTGTGGATGCTTATCATCTGCTAAACATAGTTCCTTTTGACATTAAAAAAAGCGGTCTCGAAGGCGCATTCATCACAGGAGGCGGATATAAATACTGTCAGCTTGGTGAGGGGAACGCATTCCTTCGTTTTCCTGCCGGAAGAGAATTCAGGCCTGTTCTAACCGGCTGGTTCAGCGAATTTGCAACACTCGGGAAGAAAAGCCCCGGTAACAGGGTTGATTACGGAGAAGGATCTTTTATGTTTGCGGGCGGAACCGTAGAATCAGCTTCATTTTACCGCGCAGCAAAAGTGTTTGATTACTTCCGGGATAAAGGTCTTGATCCTGAGCTTTTGCGGGATATCAGCATTAGGCAGATAAGCCTCCTTAAAAAGACTTTTGATAATCTGGGTTTTCCTGAAGAATTAATAACTTACGATAGAAGTCTGAAACCGGAAGAAAGAGGCGGATTTTTATCTTTCAAAACTAAATATGCAGGATTTTTATGCAGTGAGCTGAAAGAGGCCGGAGTTTTAACTGACAGCAGGGAGGATTATTTAAGATTTGGGCCTGCTCCTTATCTTAATCCATCCCAGCTTGTGCAGTCAATAGAAATATTGGGAGACATAGTCAGAAAAAAATTAATGAAATAATATTCTGGTGTTGTTTATTCTCGGATTAATAATTGCCGGAGCTTTTCTTAATCTTGCGTGAGTAACTGAGTATCCTCTCTCAGGTACGTAAGTGTATTCGGCGTATCTTTCTTTACCTGTTTCCGTATATGAATTTCTTTCATCATAGGAAAAATATTCTTCTTCCGAAGACTCTGCGGATAGTTCTTCCTCAGGATCGAGAATCTGTGATCTGAGCAGATCTCTTTCCGGTTTTGCCGTTTCGAATGATACTTTTGATTTGGTGAACCTTGAAACTATGTAACCAATAAAGAAAAACGTAAATACAACACTAAGGATTATCAAAGTTATTGCAACAGTAATTTCAGTCATTGACATATAATTCTCTTCTCTCAAAAAGTTATTTATTATTCACGATTCAAAAGTATCATATACTGACAGAGTTTTCTTTGAATATTCGATGAATCCTGTTATCAGGGGGATGAACGTCCGGTTTTATCGACGAATGGATTAACCGGAAAATGAAGGTTGTTCTATTAAATGGAGATTAATTGATTAATAGTCTGAAACGGAAATAATAATTATCTTTAAGGTTAAAATTATTTTATTTATGAAAACGAGTTACTATCTGTTTGCAACTTTTGTTTATCTGCTTTCAATCCTCACGGGATTTTCGTTTTCTCCACTGCTCTCCAAGAACGGAGAGGGTACGTACAAGTATAAAGCACTGAAATCCGATGAGTATATTACATCTAATCAGTACAAAATTGATGTACTCCATTATAATCTCAAGTTTGATCTGGACACAGAAAACAAGCTTCTTTCCGGTGAAGCCGGCATAAAGCTGGTACTGACTTCACAAACGGACACTATTGATCTCAATCTTCACGACATATTAAGGGTAACGGAGCTTACTGTGAATGGCAGCAGGGCTGCGTATCTGCAGAAGAATAAAAGACTGGGGATCGCTGTAGATAAAAGAGGTTTAAAAGAAGGTGATACAATTTATATAAAGATCATTTATTCCGGAACTCCAAAAAGAGAAGGATTTGCAGCTTTCAGCTTTGGTAAAATAAACGGAACCCCTCTGGTTTACACTTTAAGCGAACCTGTTTATGCCTCAAACTGGTTTCCCTGCAATGACATGCCGGATGATAAAGCCATGGCGGATGTAATAATTGGCAATGATTCTTCTCAGGTATCGGTATCTCTTGGCCGGCTCATAAGCATTAAAAATGTTGATGACCGAAAATATTACCACTGGAGAAGTGCCTATCCTGTTTCAACTTATCTTATCTCAATCTATTCATCAGCTTACTCTCAGATTAAAGATTCTTATGTTTCGATAACCGGTGATACGATCCCACTCGAATATTATGTACTGCCAAATCAGGTTGATAAGGCAAGGATTGATTTTGCAGAACACAAGAAGATACTTAAAGTTTTTGAAGACCTTTTTGGGCCATACCCTTTCCCGAAAGATAAGTATGGAGTTGCTGTATTTCTATGGCAGATGGGAGCTATGGAAAATCAAACCATCACCGGTATCGGATCAAATTTTATAACGGGAACCAGGCAGCACAGTTATCTTCTTGCACATGAACTTTCTCATCACTGGTGGGGCAACTCTGTCTCTCCAAGAGAGTGGAAAGATATCTGGCTCAATGAAGGGTTCTCTTCCTACTCCGAAGCATTGTATATAGAGATGACAGAGGGCAAAGATGCGCTTAAAAGGGATATGGCAAACAGGTACTCTCCCTATTTTAATGATAAACTTTATAATCCCCCGGATAAATTCAGCTCAACCGTATATGAAAAAGGAGCCTATGTACTTCATATGCTGAGACGAGAAGTGGGTGATGACTTTTTTTTCGGGATAATAAAGAAGTATCATGAAAAATTTAAGTACTCCAATGCATCGGTTTCAGATTTTATTATACTTGCTCAGGAGATTTCCGGGATGAATCTCGGGCAGTTTTTTGAGCAATGGGTATTCATGGGGATCGGAGGAATACAGGCTGAGTACACCTGGAAAACAGAAACTTTTGACAATGAGAAAAAACTAAACATCCATCTGAAACAAATCCAGCGCGGCTATCAGACTTATATATTCCCTCTGGATATTGAAATTTTGTATGATGACGGTAGTTCTGAACTTGTAAGCAGGAAGGTCATCTCAAATGATCAGATTCTTGAAATAAATGTAAAATCAAGTGTAAAAAGTATTGAACTTGATCCTGATAAGTGGCTGTTTGGTGAATTCAGTAAGATTAATGAAAACAAATGAACTATTTTATATCAGACGTTCATTACGGGCTTCAGCACAAGGAAGCAGAGCAGCTTAAAGAAGCTTTGCTTGTGGAGTTTCTTAAATCAGTTACCGGAAAAGCTGAAAAACTAATTATTCTTGGTGATCTGTATGATTACTGGTTTGAGTATAAGCATGTTTATCAGAAAGGGTACTTCAGAACTTTAACTGCGCTTGCTAATCTAAAAGAGAGCGGAACAAAAATTTATTATATTATCGGAAATCATGATTTTCTGCACAGGGATTTTTTTGAAAAAGAAATAGGTGTGGAGCTGATTCATGATGATCTGGTAACGAAAATTGACGGTAAGGAATTTTTTCTTTCTCATGGTGACAGTTATGTTGCAAATGACACAGGGTATAAAATTCTTAAAAAGATTTTACGCAACAGATTTTCACAGAAGATATATTCTATGATTCATCCTGATCTCGGGATATCTATTGCCGGCAAATCTTCAAAAAAATCAAGAAAATACACGTCCCATAAGGATTACGGTGAGTCAGATTCCTTAAGAAGTTCTGCCCTTAAACTGATTGACGAAAAATCTTATGATTTTGTAATTTTTGGACATTCTCACAGACGTGCATTTGAAAGTTACAAAAATTCTTATTACGTTAATCTTGGAAGCTGGATTGAGCAGCCATGTTATGGTAAGTATGAAAAAGGAAGTTTTGAAATAATTAATCTGGATCAAAAATAATGATCAGTAAGCTTAAGAATTACTATTCTAAATTAGATAAAAAAGAGCAGGAAAAGTTCAGGAAGAAAAGTCAGATTGCAGGGATTGCATTCATTTTATTTCTGATTTTTGCGATTGTTGTATATGCTGGCATGCCCGGTCTCGAAGAACTCGAAAACCCGAAAACTAACCTAGCATCTATTGTATATGATATACACGGGGAGAAGATAGGGGAATTTTTTATTGAAAAACGACAGGAAATTGATGTCGAAATTGTTCCGAAGGCACTCATAGACGCGCTTATAGCCACCGAGGACAGAAAGTTTTACGATCACTGGGGTGTTGATGTTGACAGAATTGTTAAAGCCATTATAAAGACGGTTTTTCTGGCCAAGCCTCAGGGAGCATCAACTATAACTCAGCAGCTGTCAAAGAATCTATATGGTTTGAAATCAAGTGATGAAAACATTATTCAAACAGGTCTCAGAAAAATCAGAGAGTGGATCAGCAGCGTTCAGATAGAAAGAAACTACACAAAAAAAGAAATTCTTGAGATGTACCTCAACGTATCTTACTTCGGAAGAAGTGCCTACGGCGTACAATCTGCTGCTGAAACATATTTTAATAAAAAAGTTAGTGACCTGAATGTTGCTGAATGCGCTCTTCTCGTTGCGATGCTAAAATCCCCGGAGTTCTATAATCCTTTCAGTGACAACGAACGAAGAAGAAAACTCACCTTTGAGCGCAGAAATCTTGTTTTGCAGAATATGGTTGAGATGGAATTCCTCTCTGAAGCTGACAGGCAGAAATTCAGAGAATATAAACTTCCTGAAAAACCGAAAGATATAAGAAGGGCAACATTTTCAACAGCCGCACCATATTTTCTTGAATTTGTAAGACAACAGATGACTGAGATTGTAAAGAAGCATGATGTGGATCTTTACAGGGATGGTCTGAGAATTTATACAACACTCGATCTGGGTCTTCAGAAGATAGCCAATAAGTCAGTAGCCAATCAGCATCAGCTTATTCAGAAGGCAATTGATTATAACTGGACTTGGGATGGCAAGGAGAAAATCCGTCAGACAGCTTACGACCGTGCAATTAAAGATACCGATGCTTACCGGGATGCAGAGGATGACAAACAGCGAGATTCCATTTATAATGCAAAAATGAGGGATAAGAAGTTTCTTTCACGTGCTGATAGTCTGCTTAAAATTGTTGAAACAGGATTTGTCGTGCTTGACTACAGAACCGGTTATGTGAAGGCAATGGTTGGCGGCTGGGATCCTCTGCAGGGAAGAGGTCTGAACCATACCACTCAGATAAAACGCCAGCCCGGATCTGCCTTTAAGCCGCTGATTTACTCTGTGGCTATTGACAACGGTCTTTTCCCTTCTTTCCCGATTTCAAATGAGAAATTCAGCAGGGGAGGATGGTCACCTAATAATGCAGACGGAAGTTCCGGTGGTATGGTAACACTGAGAAAAGCGCTTGCTTATTCAATGAACATACCTGCAGCAAGACTTATGATATTCCCTAAACCGGGCAAACCGTACGTATCTCCATATCAGGTTGTTGATCTTGCAAAAAGACTTGGTATTAAATCTCAGCTTGATCCCAATCCTTCTATTGCCCTGGGTACATCTGAAGTTTCACCACTTGAACTCTGCTCTTCAATAGGTACTATTGCTTATGACGGTAAACATGCAGAGCCGATAAGTATTCTGAAAGTTACAGACCGGAACGGACTTGTTCTTGAGCAGTTTCAGCCCAAGATTGTGCAGGCAATGGAAAAAACCACTGCCAAAATCGTTTCCAATATGCTTGAGGATGTGGTTGAATATGGTACTGCATCACATGTGAAAAGCTATTACGGCGGCAGGGCAGCAGGGAAAACAGGTACCACTCAGCAGTCATCCGACGTGTGGTTTGTGGGGTACACTCAGGATCTTGTAGCGGCCGTCTGGGTTGGATTTGATGACAGGCGCCTCAAGCTGCCTTTCTCGTTCGGTTTCGGATCAACAGGCGCACTTCCTATCTGGGGCAGCTTCATGGCTGAAGCTTATGCAAATCCGGGGAAATATAATATCGGTTTTGGGGCATTCGGAGGTCTGCCGGAGGATGTTGAGCACAGAGATTTCTGCGTTGAATCAATTTCAAGAGGTGAGATAAGACTTGCCGGCCCACGCTGCTATAATATAGTCTCTGATATTATCAAAAAAGGGAAATCAATTCCTGTCTGCGATATCAATCATGAACTTAAGGAAAATGACAGGGAAATTGATGATAATACGGGTGTTAGCGGCTGGTAATTTTTGTATATTTCTGAAATAATTACGATATTTGTACGTTGAATTTAGCCCGGATGGTGAAATTGGTAGACACGCTAGGTTCAGGGTCTAGTGGGAGTACTCCCATGCAGGTTCGAGTCCTGTTCCGGGCACAATATCAGGCTGCAGAGTTTCTGCAGCTTTTTTTTTAATCTCCCCTTATTAACAAATTATCTGAGTAGAATCATCTTGCCTGAAAGAATAGAACCATTTAAATTCAGGCGGTAATTCTATGATCGTGAAACCAGCCTCTCGCCCATTACTTCAATTTTATGTTCTCCACCGTTTAATATCATGTATTTTTTCTCATAAATCTTTTCGCCGGTGCTCTTGTAGAGTTCAAACTGCAGATCACCCGAAGTTTCTGTCGTGAAACCGATTGTTGTATCAGGATTAAAAGGATTGGGGAGATTGCCGGATAGACTGAAATTATGAAGATATTTATCAGTCACTTATATTTCAGGGGAGTAAGCAAACTCACAGTTATAATCAATCTGCTTAATCCGGTTGTTGGCAGAAGGCAGCGGATTTTTGTCATAGAATGTATAGTCTGATGGATTGGAAATTGGGCATGAACCTTTTACCATTCCGATTCCCGGAAACTCTCCACCTTTTTTTTCCTCTCTGTTTCAAACTGAATATTGCATTTTTTTTTCTTATTCAGTAGTCAATTTTAACAGATTAAACCCTTTTGCACCCTCAGCAGTAAAAGAGGAAAACTCAACTAGTCAACTCACATACAATGCTATCGTTTGCGAATACTTTTGCACCCTCAGCAGTAAAAGAGGAAAACTCAACAGGCGTGAGAGGAATCGGGATTATGATATTTGTATAAGAAACGTCGTTTGGTACATTTTCAAACCTCTGTCCATTAGGAAAGATACCTTCATAATTCAGCGGATAAATGTGAATAAGGTGGAAATTCAAGTTATACTAATGCGGATTATAAGAGATTCCCGGACTCATGTGCATATTGTTTTCATTTTCCCCGGGGTCTGAGTCAAGTTACAGTTATATGAGTAGTCCATGTTTTGGGTACGCACTGATACATATAAATCACAAAGTGTTGACTGAGGTTCTGGCGGGTTAACCTAACTTACAACAATATCTCCCGTTACTCTCGCTGATGCAAGATTAACCTCATAACACATCCGGCCTGCGGCCGGCCCCGTGACAGTTCTGTATGTAACATCGTTAAAACTAATTATACAGTTAAAGTTTATACTGTATGTTTTTACATCACTCATATTAATTTTAAATTAAAATAATTACTTTTGCACTTTTGAAATTTCCATTCAGGAAGATTTTGATCCCGGAAAATTATGACGTTATAATTATAGGTGCAGGTGCGGCGGGCCTGATGTGCGCTGCTGAGGCAGGAAAACGAGGCAGAAATGTCCTTATCCTTGAGCATGCGGAAAAGCCCGGTAAAAAAATCCTGATATCCGGCGGCGGAAGATGCAATTTTACAAACCTTTATGTCTCTCCGGAAAAATATATTTCAGAAAATCCTCATTTCTGCAAATCTGCGCTTTCAAGATACACACAGTATGATTTTATTGACCTTGTAGTATCGCATGGTATAGAATATCATGAAAAAACACTTGGCCAGCTTTTCTGTAACGGAAAATCAGTTGAAATTCTCAATCTGCTGCTTGCAGAATGCAAAAAAGGAGGAGTTCAGCTTAGAACAAATAAGAGTATCACCACTGTTGAATGGAATGGTTCATATCATGTAAATTGCGGAGAAGTGGTTTTTACAGCCCCGAAACTGGTAGTGGCAACAGGAGGAAAATCAATTCCCAGGATGGGGGCTACTTCATTCGGATATCAGATTGCAAAACAGTTCGGACATTCTACAATAGAACCTCGCCCGGGACTTGTCCCGCTGGCGTTTGAAGGTGAATTCAAAGAAATGTGCGGGAGACTTGCAGGTGTTTCAGCCATGTCAAGGGTATCATCCTCCAAAACATCATTTGATGAAAAC
>CAYPMQ010000127.1:0-9306 GCA_964411625.1 uncultured Ignavibacteriaceae bacterium | reverse complement strand
CCTTAACTTCCACAAATGCAAAAACTTCTTTACCTTTAGCGGCGGCCTGTGAAAGTGCATCTATTATTTTTGATTTGTTTGCCAGTCTGTAAAGAGTCACTGATATTTTTTGAATTTCAGGATCTGATGCGGCTTCATTGAGAAGCTGTACTGTGTAATCAAATGAGTTCCAGGGGTAATAGAGGAGATAATCCTTCTTGCTCATTGCACGTAGTATTCCCTCCCTGAACTCATTTTCAGGGATACTGACTTTTTTTACGGGATCATTCATAAGCCGTGGTGCATGAGGATTGGGAAATGAAAAGAAATCCATAAAGTTATGGTATCTGCCGCCTTCAACCAGATCACTTCTGCTCAGATCCAATGACTTCCTCAGATACCGCAGGAACGGGGCAGGCAGTGTTTTATCATATAAAAGCCTTGCCGGGGCGCCTGTTCCTCTTTTTGCAAGTGCTTTTTTAATCTTCTCTGCCAGATTACCCGTGAATTCATCATCAATATACAGCTCGGCATCCCGTGTCATTTTAACCGACCATGAATCTTCAATGTTATATGCAGGGAAAAATTCACTGATAAATATTCTTACCAGATCGTCTGACATCAGGAAACGGTATTTCCCTTCTTTTTGCGGCAACTCCGTAAATCTCGGGAGTGAAGAAGGGATTTCCGTAAGTGCAAATTTTCTTCTGATGTGTTCAGCAGGGCAGTCTTTTCTGATCAGCGATGTAAAAAGATACAATGTTTTATTTTGCAGGAATGTTTTTATTCCTTCAGAGTGAAGTATCTGTGGTTTGACATTCTGAGCCATGAAGGGAGAATATTTTTCAATCAGAAATCTGTAATCATCATCATCGAGATTAGCCGGGCTTTCAATAAATATACTATTGTTATTCAATTCAGGAATGATAGACTCCCTGAACTCAGAGCCGAACTCCTCCTGAAGCTTAACTACTTTTTTCATTATTTTCTCAAGAAGAGCTTTTGTCTTTCTGATATTTTTATCATCTTTTATCTTCAATGATGTAACTGCACGCAGTGAAGCCACCCGTACACGGTAGAATTCATCAAGATTTGATGAAAAAATGGCAATAAACTTTATCCTCTCATATACGGGATTACTTTTATCTCTGGCTTCCTGCAGGACACGTGCATTGAATGAAAGCCAGCTCAGATCCCTGTTAAAGTACTTTGCTGATTCTGATTTACCCATTATTTTTTATTGCCGTTACGGTTTTTATATTTTTTTGCTGAATCAGACATTATCAGTTTCCAGTTTGTTGTATCTGTTTCATCCCATTTGTTTATATCAGCTTCCAGCACAACAAGTCCGCAGGTAGGTATATCATCCACTCCCTCATTACAAATCTTGTTAACACAGATTGTCAGTTCAGGATTATGCCCTACGACCATAATTGAACTGAGGGAGTTGCTTTCACCTGCGAGATGACTTATAATATCGTCAGAGTGTCCGAAGTAAATCAATCCTTCAAAAATGATGTTCTCCTTAGGATAACCTATTCCTTCAGCAACTATTATTGCGGTGGCGGCAGCCCTGTTGGCAAAACTGCTTATAATCAGCTCAGGTTTAAGTTTATATTCCCTGAACATCTTTGCCATGATTGGAGCTTCTGTCCTTCCCCGTTCATTCAGGGGACGTTCAAAATCTGCAAGCCCGGGATGCTCCCAGCTCGATTTGGCATGTCTTAGAAAAATAAGTCTTTTCATATCATAAATTCTTTAATATTGCTATTATATAAGCAGCAACCGCTATAATAATTCCTGCAAGAAATATGTCATAGCTGATCCTCAGGAATCTGTATTTTCTTTCAAGCACCTTACCCAGGAAGTAAACATCCCTTATCATGCTGCCGTAAAGGTAGTCATTGTTATTAATAAGTTCATTCATTCCTTCCGTGTACTCGGCAAGCTCCATATTATAAAAATTCCCGAAAAAAAGGAGATTCCCCCTGTGCTGCTTGATATCCTCTCCCGAAACCCTCCCTGTGGTGACTTTCGGTCTTGTCGAGAGAATTGCAAAAGAAAGAGAAAAGAGGCAGATGGTGAGCAGAATTATAGTCGGTATAATCAGGTAAGGGTATGCCATAAGTTTACCAACTACCGTTGATACCAGAATCGAGATGATAATTGCGTTCACACTGATCAGAATATTTGCCTTACCGTCAGCTATGTTACTCAGATCAATATGATTCCTTGATGTGACTCTGAAAACAGTCTCAACTCCCCTGGCATATTTTTTTTGTTTTTCTGACTCAGCCCGGGCATGTTCCTCTGCCTCGGCCTTTTCTATCTGCATGGTGATTACAGGTTCAGATTTTTTTCCCTTTTTCTCTTTTACTTCTTCAGGAGCAGGTTTTTCTTTGGAGATTTTTTTTAGTTTTTTTTCCAGTTTTGCTATGTTATTCTCTCTTCTCTCATTATAGGTAGCCCGTGTATAAACTGTTCTGAACGGATTTTTCTTAATAAATGAAATATTGAATTCGTACCATTCTTCATCCGTAAAGGTTCTGCCGCATAAGGTCTGAAGTTCTGCACGGTACAATTCCAGTTTTGCCTGATAACCTTTCTGTCCTATATGCATTAAGTCTGCATCCCGCAGTATATCATACAACATTCCCTCACGGGACTCGCTGAGATCAGTTGATCTGATGAGATCGCAGATTATCTCCGTTTTATCTGACGGATAATTGTTTTCTTCCAGGAATTTTTTTGCTATTTCAACACTGTGCAGCTCATGACCTTTATGTTCAATTATATTTCCTGTATCATGAAACCATGCTGCAAGAAGAAGCAGTTCAACCTTATCCGTGCCCAGCGACATACCATACCCGATTTCCCCAGCATTCTGCACAACAGCCCTCGTATGAGCGGGAGAGTGAAATAAAAACTCCGGCCTGAGTTTCTCTTCAAACAGTTTTGTCACATAAATTTCGGCTTTTTCAACAATAGTAAGGTTCATTCTAAGCTCTGTTTTTACAAGCTTAAAATATAACTATAATCTAAATTAAAATCAGCCATTACCTCATACCCCGGGGTTAAATTCACCCAATGATTTGAATTAATAATCTGCGGATTCCGTTTTATATTAAAACAACAGAATAACCGAAAATGAAAATACTTATCTCCGGTGCAACCGGACTCGTTGGCTCTAAGCTTGTTCCCCTTTTAACTGCTAAAGGACACAAGGTATTTATTCTTTCACGAAGCCCGGAAAAATCTGCCGCTAAATTTCCCGGTGCGGCCGGGCATCTCTATTTTAATTATAAATCTGCAGAACTCCTGACCTCAGAGATGGCAGATACGGATGCTGTAATTCATCTTGCGGGTGCCGGAATTGCCGATAGCCGTTGGACTGCAGAGTACAAGCGCCGGATAATTGAAAGCAGGACCCTTTCGGCAAAGTATCTTATTGATTCCGCAAAATCCTCTGTCTCCAAACCTGGCATTTTCATCTCCGCTGCGGCAATCGGATATTATGGTGACACAGGCAGCAACAGGGTTGATGAAAATTCACCCTCAGGAACGGGTTTCATGGCACAGGTCTGCCGTGAATGGGAAAGTGCTGCTGACGAAGCTGAATCTGCCGGAATGAGAACAGTTAAAGTAAGAATCGGAGTGGTGCTTAGTAAATCAGGGGGAGCTCTGGCAAAAATGGTGCCTCCCTACAGATTTTTCATCGGAGGACCTCTTGGAAAAGGTGATCAGTATCTTTCCTGGATTCATGAAGATGATCTTGCAGCATTATTTGTTCAGGTGCTTGAAGGAAATTTCAGCGGGGTTATTAATGGTATAGGCGGTGAGCCAGTAACCATGAATGAGTTTTCAAAAGTTCTGGGCAGAGTACTCAAACGCCCTTCATTCTTCAGGGTTCCATCCTTTTTGCTCAGACTGATCATGGGTGAAGCTGCAGAAGTGGTTCTGGGAAGTCAGAGAGTTGTAACAGTTAATCGTGATAAGGCAGGATTCAGTCCGAAGTTTACAAATCTTGAAGAGGCATTGAACGATCTGCTGAACAGATAGGCAGGACAATTATTTAAGAGCTTTAAAATAAACTGCTTCAATCTCAAGAGCTTTATCGCTGAAATTAAATCTGCTGCGGGCGAGATTTCTTCCGCCTGCAGAGAGATTTTCCCACAATTCAAAGTCAGAGGATAACTCTGTGATTTTTTCTGCGGCTTTCTGCGGATCTGTAAGCTCGTAAAGAAAGCCGTTTATACCTTCCGAGATAAGATCGTTATTCCCTGTTACATTGGTTACAACGCATGGAATCCCATAGCTCATAGATTCTATCACAGAAAGAGGCATTCCTTCTTTTTTAGAAGTTGAAAGATAACAATGAGAATGCAGATAATATTCTGATATTCTGCTTGTGGGCTCATGGAATCTGAAAAATCCGGCTGCCCCCCTTTCATCAATCATTCTGATAAGTTCAGGTTTTTCGGGACCATCACCCACAACATTTATTATTACTTTACCGGGCTGCGTCAATTTCATAAGACTGCTGCCAATATCCGGGAGAAGAAAGGGATTCTTGGCTTCGTCAAAGCGTGTGATATGAAGAACATTAAAAACGCCTCCATCACAATAATTTACAGCGGTGTCAGGTATTATAACACCGTTGCTTATTATATTGATTTTAGACGGATTTGCAAGTTTTCTCCTTTTTGCCTCCTCATATTCCCCGGGCGCTGCAATAAACTGATTTGTGAGGGCTGCAAAAATTCTGTCGAGCATTATAAACAATTTTGACCCTGCAGCACCATATTTATCAATATGAATGCCGTGGTAGCTATGCACAATGGCTGCACAGGTTAATAGTCTTAAAGGTCTTGAGTAGGTTCCCGCCCCTTTGCCATGTGAGTGTATAACGGTAATCTTATTTGTAACGATGAACTTTCTTAAACCGGTAAGATGGCTGAGAGTAAACTTCCTGTGGGGAAGTATAAAGATTCTTTCCTTCCCGATAATTCCGGCAATAAGTTCATAATAGGGCTTTTCATCAGGAATTGCGGCAAAGATGTCATGTTTATCTGCAAGAAGAGAAATAAGTCTGTATAGATGTTCAGGGCCGCCGCCAAAATCAGCCCTCGCTGAAATCATTAGAATCCTGAGCCTTTTAATCATCTGCCCCCCTTGATGAGTCCTGCAGCGTACCCTGCCGAAACAAGCCGCAGAATAGCTGCACGGAGAACCCTCTTCGGAGAATCAGTACGGTTTTCTTCTGAATAGTTTATTTTTATTCCCCATTTTTTCTCGATATAAGAGAGACGTTCCCTTCTGCGGGAAGCGTCACTGGAAAACTGTCCTTTGTGGATGCGGTAATCAACTGCGCGAATCGGTAAAAATACGGCCTCACCGTATTGAGTCATTTTCAGCCAGAGGTCATAATCCTCAGAAGTGTTTTCCGGATTCTCGTCAAATCCGCCGGCCTTTTCCAGGAATTCTTTTCTCGTGATTACTGATGAACATGGGATTGAATTCCCCTTCTCAATAAGGTCCTGATGCGTTCTGACAATTTTCCATGGAAGGGGCAAAACCTCATATTCCGCGGCAAAAAAACCAATATCTCCGAAAGCCGTGCTGACAGAATAGACAAGTATGTTTTTTTCATTTCTCATCAGTTCCGGTACCTGTCTGGAAAGTTTACCGCCTCTCCAGCGGTCATCAGCATCAAGGAAAGCGATTATTTCCCCTGATGCCACTTTAATTCCGTAATTCCTTGTTTTTGCTGCAGAACCTAACCCTTCAGGCTTAAATATCTTAATCTTATCACTTTTTTCAGCGAGATCATTAACCACTTTTTCAGAATCATCAGTACAGTTATCAAGCACTACAATTATCTCGGTATTGTTATAATCCTGAGCAAGTGCAGAACCGATGCTCTCGGCAATATAATTTTCTGCATTATGAACAGGGATCACAACAGATACAAGCGGCTGATGACTCATTTTTTAACCAGCTCAAAAATTCCGCAGCCATAAGAACAGCCAAAACTCGTCTGAATATTTTTCTCTGAAAGTTCAGCATCTTCATAAAAGCTGTTGTTGTCATCAATATAAGAAAATGATTTAATTGTGTAATCCGGGGTAAAAAGGTCAATAAGATACTTCAGGGAAAATACCCTGTGAGCATCAAATTCAATACGCTGATTTCCGATAGGCGTGGCAAAATAAAAATTTCCGCCCGGTTTCAGCATCTTTTTAATTTGGGTCAGCCCCTTGAGATGTCCTTCTGCATCAACCGGATCACCATATCTCCCCAGTCCGAAATGTTCTATTGCGTGAAGACATGAGAGGGAATCACAGTATTCTGTATATTCATCACTCTCTTTCATAAGATCAACCTGCCTGAAAATCACATTCGGAATGCAGAAATCAAATTTGCGGATGTCAAAAACCTCAACTTCTCTGAATACAGATACCATTGCAACAAATCCTTCGATTCTTGAGCCTATATCGGCGTGCTTTGCCGGATTATTTTTATAAATAAGACGGGCAACATGGTGATCCATCTTAAAATAATGAAGCGAAACAGTTCCTGCAGTATCATATCTGTCATTTAGCTGAGGATAATATCCCGTGATCGGGAAAGGCTGACCGGTTTCGACGAGAGATTTTTTCAGTTTCCTGAGATTCGAAAAATAGGGTGCAAGTCCGCGAATTCCGTTAAAGGTTTTCTGAGGATCCAGTCCGAGTTCAAGCAGCAGAATTCTTAGGGTTCTTTTAAGTTTCATCAGTTGTTTTTCCCGCCGGGGGATTTCCGGTTGATATCTAATGTTAAGTTTGCGGTGTAAGTAATCACGAGATAAAACGCCCCTGAAATTATTACAGCGTAACCAAGCCCCGCAAAGCCGTATGTTTTAATCAAAAAGTAGTACAGTCCGACTGAGATAAGCCCGGTCAGTATTTTAGGAAGCATGTATATTCCCGGGCGGTTCATAGCGAGACCTTTGAGAGCAAGTGTCTGACCGGCGTAAAACAGTGCATTCCCAAAGGCAATGGGAGCGAGGTAAACCGCATATTTTGCATAAGCTGAGTTACTGATAAGAGTTATTAAAAATTCACCGGTAAATATAAATAACAGACCGGATACGGATCCGAGCAGAACCACTGCAATTGTGGTAATTATTATATAAAACTTTCCTTTTTTTATATCAGGGTTTTCACCTGAAAAATTTTTGAAGATAAGCGGTGTAAAAAATTCTCCGATAATATTAGAGGGCATCGCAATGAATGCATTAACGAGAGAGATCATAATGCCGTAATAAGCAACGTCTTCTATAGAGAGAAGTCCGTTAACTATCCATTTTTCACTGTTTAACTGCAGCCATCCCGCCACACCCCATATCATGAAAGGAGCCGAGTATTTTGCAATATCCCGGATAAGAAATTTTTCATTGTCATTAAACCGGAAGGCAGAAGTTTCTTTTATTCCGAGAATTCTGAGTTTCAGGGAGCCGGAAATAATGTGGATTACTGAAAAGATAAAAATTATAACAAGAAAAGTTAGCTCTGAAAAATAGAGCGCACCAAGAAGCAATAAAGTAATTAAAAGTTTCTCTGTGGTCTGCAGAACCGAGTTTTCTTTCCTTCTTCTCGCAGCATTCAGGATTCCGTTAAAAAATTCGGTGAATTTTTGTGCAGCCGTGAATATCAGTCCGAAAATTAGCAGGCTGTAAATTTCATGCACAGGTGCCACTCTGCTTATAATAAATACCGCAGCGGCAGCTATAAGCACTGCAGTCATTGCCCTGTTCAGAAAAATTATCATCGTGTTGTTATAAACGGAAACTCCTTCCCCGTAATCAAAATACCTTCTGATAAATCCCTGCTGAAACGGACCAAAAAGTATCTGCGATGCAAAAGCAGAAATTGTGAGAACAAGGACATAGTTACCGTAAACTTCAGTACCTGCCTGAGAAATAATCTTGATCATCGCAATGTTAAGAATAAAAACGAATATCTGCCCATGCAGAAACCAGAACAGTTCGGCTTTATTCTCCGTAAATTTTTGCGTGATTTCAGATAATTTCATTATATATATTGTTGTTGTGATTTATGGGTGCAATTTTATTTTGTTGATCTGATACCTCAATCGGTACACAGGATTTAATAAACAATCTGCATCAAAATTAACCTGATATTTGGTCTCTTAAATCGTCAGAGATACTGATTTTAGCAATAAGTACTGCAATGAACTGACTCAACCCTTTCACTGGTTTTATATTTGCAGCAAAATTTCAAACTACCCGGGCGCAACCCGTTTACCGGTTGTATATTCCTGATTATTAAAACTGATTAACTCAAATTACACATTATCATAAAACTCAAATAAATACTTCGTGTCAGATTCTATTTTTGATTCCTTTAGCATTTTCAGAAACTCTTTTCTGAATGATCTTATCTTATGATGTTCTTTCTGATTTGCAATCTATCCTGCCACGGCAGGGATCACTGAACGAGTACAGGTAAAAACTCCGAATACTTCCTGCCGGGAGAATTTCTCCTCTTATATAAAATTCTTATTCATAAAAATGGCTGAACTTCACTTAACTTCTTTTATTAATTCATAAAAAGATAAGTCAGGTTTCATAGATGCCGGCATGTAAATATGGTCCGGAGTACCATTAATTGCCAGCAGGTGTTCTCCCTTTGCTCTGAATATTCCTGTAATATACTTGTACAAATCAGCCTCTGCTTCAGAAAAGATAAAATTCTGTCTTCCCTTAACTGTAAAAAATTATCAGGCTGTAAATTGCGGGAAAGTATTTGCCGGAATAATTTTCAGCGTATAAATTTTCTCTGATAATCCTGCACGGATTTTATTGCAACCTTCAATTTTATCTCACGGAGCTTCAGCCTTCAGTTATAAATCAATATTGCATCTATTGTACCCCTGCAATCTGTTTTTCTTGGGCTACAGCCTCTGCGGAGCGTATTTTATATACAACCCCCATGGGGTGGAATTCTCCTTATCGAACATTTGTGTTGCAGACATTTGACCCCTCAGGGGTTAATTCAACTGTTTTGATTCGGTCTGCTTTGTTTGATGAATCAGTAGTTATTGCAGATTATTCTTATTAATCATCTGCCCGCTTTAACAAATAATATCAGGATTGTTGTAACATCCGTCCCCCGTGCAGCAAACTTTAGTCTGCTTTTTTCAATGAGCTGAAGCAACTGCGAACAATCTGATACTTGCCGTACCAATCAAATATTCCTGTCTGAAATTATCCAACTATCTGAACCTCTGAATACCGGTTTGGAATAACTGATTTTCATTAATCTC
>CAYPMQ010000126.1:0-9307 GCA_964411625.1 uncultured Ignavibacteriaceae bacterium | reverse complement strand
ACCCAGACCAGTAAAGTTGGCCATACTATCTATCCTCTTATGGCAGGGTTGAAAGTGGATCTTATTGCTGGATTATATGCCGCAGTTGAAGGCGGAGTAGCCTATTATCAGATAAAGACATCTCTAAGCGGAGGAGCTGTTTCAACTGATATTGACAGAGGTGAGGCCAGGTTTGGTTTTGGCGGCGGAATCGGATATTTCTATCCTCTCATGCCGACCATGGATCTCGATATTTCTGCAAAATATCAGTCGATGGAAGATAAATACAACAGCGTTCAGGTACGTGCAGCGGTAAGATTCGGATTGTAATCGTTTTATCCGGTTTTATAAAAGGAAAGCGGGTCATGCCCGCTTTTTTTATCCCCCTTTAATAAAGGGATTAAACTTTTTTTCATGCCCGATAGTAGTCTCTTCCCCGTGTCCGCAGTAAACAAGAGTCTCATCCGGCAACGGATACAGTTTCTTACTTATTGATTCAAGTAAGGTATCCATATCCCCTCCCCAAAGGTCAGTCCTGCCTATCCCCTCATTAAAAAGAACATCTCCTGCAATAAGAAGAGCTTTTTCCGGTAAATACAGGCAGTATTCGCCGGGAGTGTGTCCGGGAGTAAATATAAATTTCACGGTTGCACCACCAATCCTTATCTCATCGCCTTCTGTGATAAATCTGTCAGGTTCCGGAGAAACTTCTGCCTCTACCCCGAAGAGTTCACCTTGTTTCACAGCAGCCCTTAAAAGAAAGAGATCAGGCTCAGGAACCAGAAATTCGGGATTAAATTTTCTTTTTACTGCCGCATTACCGAATATATGGTCAATATGACAGTGAGTATTAATAAGATATTTCACACTCAGATTCTCAGCTGCAATAAACGAAGAAAGTTCTTCCGTCTCTGCCTCATCAGAGTTGCCCGGGTCTATTACAACCGCTTCAGCGGTTTCTTTGTCGTATAAAACATAGGTGTTTTCAAAAAAAGGATTAAACGTAAACTTCCTAATTTCCATCCGTTGACTCTCTGAATTTGTTTTTCATTGCATTTCCTGCTCCCGTGATATAACCATCATAATTTCGTTTCATTTCCTCCAGTGAATCACCTCCGAACTTATTTACTAACTCCTCCGCAATAACCCATGCAAGCATTGCCTCACCAATTACACTGCAAGCAGGAACCGCAACAAAATCGCTTCTTTCTCTTCTTGCTTCAACTTGCTGCATTGATTTCAGGTCTATGCTTTTAAGAGGCAACATCAGGGTTGAGATGGGTTTCATTGCCGCCCTGACAACAAGAGGCATTCCGGTTGATATTCCGCCTTCAGTTCCGCCGGCTCTGTTAGTACGTCTTGAAGGATTAAATTCTCCCGGAATGATCTCATCGTGAACACGGGATCCCGGCAGATCAGAATTATTAAATGCATCACCAATTTCAACACCTTTTACTGCATTAATTGAAAGAAATGCAGATGCGATACGCGCATCAAGCCTCCTGTCATAATGCATAAAACTTCCCAGCCCGGGGGGAACATTGAGTGCAATAGTAATAAAAACACCGCCTAATGTGTCGCCTCTTTTTTTGGTCTCTTTAATGAGTTCAATAATTTTTTCTTCCTGGTATTTATCGGGTACTCTCAGCTCACTATCATCAGCTAATCCGGATAACTCTTCTATTTCTGCCTCACTGAGCTTATTATCAAGTATTCCTGCTGCAAAGTCAGTTTGACTTTTTACGCCGCCGATACTTTCCACAAAACTAACAACACTGATTCCAAACTGCTTTAATAGTTCCTTTGCAAATCCGCCGGCAGCAACTCTTGCTGCTGTTTCTCTTGCGCTTGATCGCTCTATTGAGTTACGTATATCATCAAAGTTATACTTCTGCACCCCGGTAAGATCTGCGTGACCCGGGCGGGGAACAGTTACTTTTTCAACAGGTGAATCCTGCGCTTCATGAGCCATTTTAACAGTCCAGTTTTCCCAGTCGTAATTTCTGATAATAACAGAGATCGGAGAACCAATCGTTTTACCGAATCTCACTCCTGAAAGCAATTCTATCCGGTCTTTCTCTATTTTCATTCTTCCGCCCCTGCCATAACCTGCCTGCCGTCTGGTTAACTCAAGATTAATATTTTCCTGACTGACCGGCACATTTGAAGGGAACCCCTCAATAATAACTGTCAGTGCTTTTCCGTGTGACTCTCCGGCTGTGAGAAATCTTAACATTATTCCGTTTTCATTAATTTAAAATAAAAAGAGGTTAAGAAAACTTAACCTCTGATGAATTAAGATACAAACAATATGTTACTGAGGAATTTCCAAGCCGACAAATCTTGAATTGCCCTGGCCGTCAGATACCTCAAGGAGAACAGCTTTGCCTTTTTTACCGTCAAAAGCTGCTTTCAGTTCAGAAACACTCCTGATTTCCTTACGGTCGGCTTTAACAATCAGCCAGCCTCTTGAAAGTCCCTGATCAAAAGCGTTACTGTATGGTTTGACATCTGTGATAAGGATACCATTTTCAACTTTGAATTTCTCAAGCTCGTTATCACTGAGATTGCGGACTGTCATTCCGAGTGATTCAAATTTTATCTGATTTGAATTTGCACTTTCTTCCTGTTTTTCTTGATCAGCCTTGCCATCTGCAGAGACAAGTTTTTCATCTTCTCTTGGCTTCAGAGTGACGTCTCTTTCCACAATTCCGCCGTCTCTCCAAAGACTGAGTTTAACCTTGGTACCTGCTGATTTAGAAGCAACATATCCCTGAAGTTCATTTGGCTGATTTACATCAACCCCATCAATTTTAAGAATCACGTCACCTCTTTTTATATCGGCATCTGCTGCGGAACCGCCTTCAACAACTTTTTCGATTATCACACCCTGCGGTTTAGGCAGGCCAAGCGATTTAGCAAGAGCTGCATCAACTTCCCTGATCTGAACCCCGATATATCCTCTGCTTACCTTACCGTTTGCAATAAGGTCTTTGGCTACACTGGCAGCAAGGTTAATAGGAATAGCAAAACCGTAACCGATATATGTTCCCGTTTTAGTTGCGATTGCAGTATTCACTCCTATTACTGCACCGCTGAGATCAACAAGCGCACCGCCGCTGTTTCCGGGATTAATTGCGGCATCTGTCTGGATGAAGTTTTCAACGCCGTATGAGTCATTAATGAGACGCAGCTGACCTCTGTTAAGGGCGCTTATAATACCGGCAGTTACGGTTGAGCTGAGAGAAAGAGGATTACCAATAGCCATAACCCACTGACCCACTTTCAGACCGTCGGAATTACCCAGATAAGCAGGTGAAAGATTATCGGCATTGATTTTTATTACTCCAAGATCAGTAAGAGGGTCAGTTCCTATAACTTTTGCCTCATATTTTCTTTTATCATGAAGAGTTACTTCAACCTTTTTGGCATTTTTAATCACATGGTTGTTTGTAAGAATATAACCATCGGCTGAAATTATTATACCGCTTCCTGATCCCTGTTCTTCTCTTGGCATTTCAAATCCATCAAACGGAAGCTGAAAAAAGTCAAATCCTTCATCATTTTTTTCAGCCACTACCGAAATCTGTACTATAGACGGAGTAACCTTTTCGGCAACTTCAATAAATGCCTGGCTAAAGGTGTTGAGATTACCGTTAAGAGTAACAGGGGGCTGGCTGGCACCTAATTTTATATCTGCCAGTGAAGGTCTTACCCATCCGAAACCTGACACTAAAACGGCACCAAAAAGCACTCCGAGAATAATAAGAGCGAAAGCACCTGCCACATTTCTGCGTTTCATAGTAATCCTTTTATTTAATAATTTAACAAAGTTAAAGATTTACTGCCTTTGTAATCGGGAAAATGATGCCGGGAATACAACTCCAGTAAACGGATCAGTTTTCCAGCAAATTTCCCCGTAATTTCCAAGTTTTTTTTACCGTTTAGACAAATTATTAATTTGAAAAGTTCCTCTTCGAGCTTTATTGCATTAATGCGGTTACTGCTGCATCCTGAACAGATTATTCCCTGATCCAGCAGAATGCTGTTCTCCGGTTCATTTGTAATTGCTTTGTTGCATGACGCACAAACTTCGGGGATAATTTCATAGCCGACCTGTTTCAGAATAAAGAGATAAAATCTCCCGAAAAGGAGCTGCGGATGTTCTTTTTTCTCTTCCATAAGACTGAGTATTCTTTCAGTACCCCTGTAAAGTACTTCATTAACTTCTTCATCGGGAAGCAGATTCTTAATAAGTTCCAGAACTGCCATAGCATACGCCGAAGCTTCAAAATCCGATCTGATTAACTCATAGTGACTGATCAGATCAGCCCCTGAAACAATCTGCATTTCACGGGTTTCCTTTTTATATACGGATAACGATACTCTGTTCAAAGGATCAAGTACTCTGCCGTAAAGGGAGTTTTTTGATCTGCTTCCTTTGGCAATGACAGAAAATTTTCCGTAATCACGTGAAAAGACGTGGAGTATTTTGCTTGTATCACCGTAATTGATTTTTGAGAGGACAAATGCCTCAACTATTTTTATCTGACTCATCTAATTTATATGGAGGGTAAAATACTCCCCTGTCTGTGATAATGGCTGTGATCAGTTTGGCGGGGATGATGTCAAATGCAGGGTTAAATACAGGATATTCCGGGCGTGTGATCTGAATTTCTCTGAAAGTATGCAATTCTGAAGCGCTGCGCTCTTCAATCGGAATCCCTGATTTATCTGTAATTTCCCGATCAATCGTTGAAAACGGTGCCGCTATATAAAACGGAATTCCATGGTATGAGGCATTTACAGCGAGTGAATATGTTCCTATTTTATTAGCAGAATCTCCGTTTGCTGCTATCCGGTCTGCACCTGTTATAACGGCGTCTATTTTTCCGAGCTGCATGGCGTAAGCAGCAGCAGAATCGGGCTGGATAAGAAAGTCGATTCCTGCTTTATTAAGTTCATATGCAGTTAATCTTGATCCCTGAAGCAGCGGCCGGGTTTCATCTGCAAATACTTTTTTAATAAGATTCTTTTTATGCAGATGGTAAACAACTGAAAGCGCCGTGCCTTCTCCTCCCGTTGCAAGATAACCTGCATTACAGTGTGTAAGAATATTTAACGGGGCTTGGAAAAGTTCTGATCCGAATTCGCCTATTTTACGGCAGCTTTCAATATCTTCATCATGGACCTTTAATGCTTCGGAAAGGAGCCTCTGATAAAGTTGATTTATTTTGTCACTCCCCAGGGAGAATATAAGCCGGTCAAGTGCCCATCTGAGGTTTACGGCAGTAGGACGTGAGTTTACAAGAACTTCGTAAGCCTTTTCCAGCGGGACCTGTTCAGAAGGATGTTTCTGGGAAAGCGCAAGAGCATAAGCCCCGGCAACACCAATTGCAGGGGCTCCTCTTACTTCAAGTTTTTTTATGGCTTCGTTTATTCTGAGAAAGGAATCTGTTCTGACTATTACTTCCTTCAGCGGAAGCTGCGTCTGGTCAATAAAGAACAGATTATCTTCTTCAAACCAGATTGCTCTGTTATTCAAGCTCGTCAAATCTGGTCATTGTCAGGAATTCTCTGTATCTGTCCTGAACTCTCAGGTAGGAAAGATTCTCAAGGCCTTTGGTGCTGAAATCTTCAACGCAGAATGAGGCCATTGTACTGCCGTAAATCACCGCTTTTTTAATATTTCCGGTTGATGTATCTTCGGTTTTGAAGAGATAACCGATGAACCCTCCGGCAAAAGAATCACCTGCTCCGGTTGGGTCATTAATCATTTCGAGGGGATACGCGGGGGCAGAGAATATAACATCCTCGGCAAACAGGAGTGCTCCGTGCTCTCCCTTTTTAATTATAATTGTTTCCGGTCCCATATCCCTGATTATTTTTGCGGCTTTAATAAGATTCGGTTCATGCGCCAGAAGCCGTGCTTCGGAATCGTTAATGATAAGTACATTAACCCGTTTAAGCACCTTTTTAAGTTCATCCTGCTTTCCCTCAATCCAGTAATTCATTGTATCACAGACAACAAACGGATCACCTTCAAGCTGGTCAAGAACTTTAAGCTGAAGAACGGGGTCTATGTTGCCGAGACATACAAATCTTGACTTCCTCAGATTATCAGGTATTACGGGATCAAACTGCTCGAATACATTAAGCTCTGTAAGAAGTGTGTCTCTCGTATTCATATCATAATGATACCTGCCTGACCACCTGAACGTTTTTCCTCCCTGAACCACCTGAAGACCTGAAACATCTATATTATGTGATTCCAGCATTTCAATGTATTTCTGCGGGAAATCTTCTCCCACAACGCCCACTATATTAACGGGTCCGCTGAAATAACTTGCTGAAATTGAAATATATGTTGCTGATCCTCCGAGTGCTTCTTCCACGGAATGGAAAGGGGTTGCAACGGAATCAAGCGCTAATGAACCGACAATCAGAATGCCCAAGGTTACTCCTGTTATTTTTTGTTTTAGAGATTTTAAATTTAATTAATTTAAATATCAGATACCATTAAAAGCAGAAATCTCCACAAACTTTAGTGTATTATCCTTGTTATCTGTGAATTCTGTAATGATATCGGTGGAATGACGCTGCGCAGGCCACGAGTACATTCTCCTGACTTCAGGATAAATCCCCCAGAAATACTCGCAGTGCTCATCTGAAAGAACAACCTGTTTATCCGTAAGAATTTCAAAAAGGAAGACAGGAATCATTGAGATATAATTTCCATCAGGGCTGTAAAACGAATTAACACTCGGCACAACCCACATTTTATCAGCAATGATGCCTGTTTCTTCAAAAAGTTCACGGATGGCTGCCTCAATAGCTGTTTCATCACCATCAACTTTCCCGGTGATTGGCTGCCATAAATTCGGGTAAATCTGATCAGGTGATCTTTTCAGAGCAAGGAATTCTGTCTTAGAGTTAACCCTCCTGATCAGATGCGCTTCAATCATATTCGATATTATATTCACTTGATCTCCTAAAAATATGCCCTTGCTTCGGCACGGGCTGTATGAATAACTCTTCCGGCACCCTGCAGTCTGCCCTCATACCCTGCAGATATCTGCAGATTTACCGAAATTCTATAGTCAAAATTTGTACGCCAGTAGTAGTTTTTCCCGGTTGCATTTCCTCCTGTAAGCTCAAAAGGGATGTAGTTATGAGTTTCGGAAGGGATAATCTCTGTTCTTTCAACCTCAATTCTGCCCCTGCCGTTTCCGGCAAAGAAAAGGTTCAGTCTTACCGCCTGTGAGTTTATATCAACTTCCGTCGGTGTAACAGGAAATCTGTCAGTGCTTTTGTTCACTCTTAGTTTGAGTCCGAATTCAACATTTTTATCCGGGCGGTAATTGAAGTCAATTGAGAGCTCATCTGCCCCGATTGCCCTGTTTCTGTTTGAATTTAATCCTGCACTGAGATTATTAATGGTGTTCAGATAATCAATCTGAAGGGAAAATTCTTTTACAAGCTGCAGCCTTGTTCTGATACTTCTCTCAGAAAAAAGTCCTTTTTCTGCGCCTCCGCTGAACTGAGAAAGACTTCTCCGCTGTGAAAATCTCATCCTGAAATTAAGGTCCTGATTATTTTCCATAACGAAGAAATCCTGCTGAATAAACTGAGATCCACGGATGGTCGCTGAAGGATTAAGAAAGCTGCTGAAATCAAGAAGATATATTCTGCTCAATTCAGATTCTGTGCTGTTTTCTTCAACCTGGGCAACGGTTTCGGCGGTAATATTTTTCAGAATAAAACCGGCAATGCCTTCTGCATTGTATTGCCTAGGGTCTATTTTCATTCTGAATCCGGTTTTAAGGTCAATAACCGGGAAAAGCTCATCAGAAGGAACAGTAACTGCAATAAAGTCTCCGTCATAAAGTGTCGGCTCAAAATCGTTTTCATCTGTGACACCATTGCCGTTCCTGTCCCCGATGTAAATGTAGTTTCCTCTCCCCTTTTCAACTTTGACAAAAACTCTCTGAAGTACCGCAGTGCGCTGAGTTGAGACCTCATAAAGGAAATCGCCGTTAAGCAGACGGTCAAAAAGATTGAGTCTGTTTCTTGATTTTATAAGTATTGTCTGCTGATCAAGTGCCCCCCGCTCCCGGAATTCTTTTGAGTATTTTTTCTCACGGATTGTTATTCTTACGGATGAATTCAGTTCTCTCCAAGTATCAAATCTGAGTTCCATCTCACTTCCGTATGAATCGGATTCCTTCAGCAATATACCATTTACCGGAAGTTCATCCTCACGGAGCACATATCTTAATTTAAAGGTCAGACCTTTGATCGGAGAACTCTCAACTCCCGGAGCAAACTCCAGAAAGTAGTACGAGGATGATGAGATACTGTCAGTGCCGGATCTTCTGTCCGATCTGCTCTCACCTGTGTAGTCAAATACAGGGTTAATGAACCAAGAGGTGGATTTCAGTTCCCCTCTCTGTTTAAACCACTTTGAACTAATGCTTGTAATATCACTTTTAACATAATCGAAATTGAAATTCCCTTCAATACCGTTATCCCATTTCATTCTGAAGCTGTTATTATATCTGTTTGATTTTAACGCCCCGCCGCGGTCAAGAAAACCATATAGTGATGCAACAGAAACCTGCTTCACCGGCCTGTAGTCAAGTCGTGTCTCAACGAGTTGTTCATCAGTGATGCCGGCTAATAGTCCCGTGTTATAATCTCTTGAAAAATCCACATCATTAAAGCGGTCAAGTGATGAGAATTTCCCTTCAATAAATCTTTCTCTTACCGAAAAACTTATGCTTCCAAGGTTAATGCCGGCCAGGTTAACATCTCCGGGTAAAAGATTTATCTGTGACTGCCTGGAATAGCCGACTATTTTTGAGGATTCATCGGATGAGAACTGATTGAGATCATACCTTGAGCCGCCAAGTTCAACTTTCATCTTAAGTATTCCCTCCAGCTCGTACTCAAGATTCAGTGCCAGATTCTGCTTAAGTTCTGGCAGGGGGAGATAAATCACCGGGAGATAATTACCGGCATTTTTACCGGCGTAAACAAACTGACCTATCCCTTTCCGTATATAATCCCCCTGAAAATCTCCGCTGAAGCTGAATGAAACATTATAAACAGCTGAATCTGCTCCCGGAGCATATCTGTAAAAGCTAATCTTCTCACCTGAAATCAGAGTATCAACCTTTTCATATCCTCCTCTTCTTTTCCCTGTTGAATCAGGCTCTGCCATCGTTATTCCTGATTTTACAGCTTTTTTTCGGTCACCGCCTGCCGCCTCGAGCAGTTTTATATCAGAATCTGAAAGAAGCAGATCAACAGGTGAATCTTTATTATA
>CAYPMQ010000125.1:0-9319 GCA_964411625.1 uncultured Ignavibacteriaceae bacterium | reverse complement strand
GTTATCATTTGCCTGAGCTTGAATCACCTGAGAAATAAACAAGAATATAATAATCATGAAAAAAATGTTATTTGAGGATTAATGAGGCAGGATTGTCAGAATAATGGAATTTTATTCATGATATTATCACTTTACTAATATTTTGTTGCAGAAATTTCACCCTGCAAAGATTAATAGAAGTCGGATAAAATAATTATTCATTATAAATGATCAAAAATTATGCCACTCATGAAACATACTATTTCAGAAATTAAACAGAAAGTTTATTCCTAATTTATACAGTTTACGAGATGCAGGTCAAAAAAATTTCCAATCAAAAAAATTTTGATCTTACCTTAAGAGGGGAAAACGGAGGGCTGAAATTAAATATATTTAATTTTAACTGAAATTAACCCGGGGTGCTGAAACAATTCGTAGTTTGCTGCTTATAACTATTCACACACAGGGTAAAAGGTTCCGAAAACTTCTTAGAAGGTTTAATTTGGTAAACCTTACGGAACAAACAGATAATTTCTGAAGCTGTAACATGAAGTAATTCAATTCTCTTTTGGCACACTTGTAAGAAAGAAAAACGAAATAAAGGAGATGAGTAATAATAATCTTTTATTATTAAAGTAAATTTCTCTAATTTTGCATTTATTCCTTTCTTTACTTATAACCTTGGAGACCTGATGCACAAAAAATCTGACCTGATAGTGTTGTTGCTGTTATTTTCACTTTTACTTCTTTCTGCTGAGTTGTTGGCACAGCAGTCAAAATACTGGGATAAGGTTTCACCTCAGTTGGCGCAGCGAAATATGTTTAAACGATATAAATGGTTTCACGCACCAAGAATGTATCCTTATGATTCAATTCCGGTCAGCTATTATAAACAGATCCGAGATGATATCGTTGATAAAATTCAGTCAGGTAACCGAGGAAATTCATACTATGACCAGGTAAACTGGGCACCTATGGGACCTATTTCAATTTCACCTTATATACCTGCACATTGGCAGGCGGCCTCAGGAAGGGTAAGAGGACTTGCAATACATCCAACGAATCCTGATATTGCTTACATCGGTGCATCAGCGGGCGGCCTCTGGAAAACAACCGACGGCGGACAGACATGGAATGACCTTTCCGGATTTCTTAATACTCTGACTTTCGGTGCAATAGAAATTGATAAAAATAATCCTAACGTAATTTATGCCGGTACCGGTGAGATGATAGCCGGGGGTTATTCTATAGCCTATGCCGGTGACGGTCTTTATAAATCAACTGACGGTGGTGCAAACTGGCAGCAAATTACTGATGGATTCGGCTCAAGAACAGCTTTCAGCGCTATTAAGGTACACCCTGCCAATAGCAATATTGTTATAGCTGCCATCGGGATCGGTAATTCAAACATCGGACATGCTGATGGCAACGGGGGTATCTGGCGCAGTACCGATGCAGGTGCAACATGGAACAGAACTCTTGAAGTACCTGAAGCTTATGATGTGAAATTCAATCCCTCAGCACCAAATATTGTTTATGCCGCAGCCGGATCAATGCTGAATACTTCAGGCGTTTATAAATCAATTGACGGAGGTATGACATGGAGTTATTCATCAAACGGGATGCCCGCTGGTACGGAGATTAAAAGAGTTCAGATTGCACTTGCACCATCTCAGCCGTCAACAATTTATGCTTATATAAATCTTCCTAATGAAACCCTTAAATCACAGCTTTATAAATCTACCGACGATGGTAATAACTGGGTGCATATTGCAGTTAATGAAAACCTTGGAGGTGATTACGGAAGTGGTCCGGTTGATCAGGGAGATTATGACCTCTGTATTGCTGTTCACCCGACAAATCCTGACAAAGTATATCTTGGAAACGTTGAATTCTTCTCATCTTCCAACGGTAATAACTTCGCACCAGTGAGAATTAACGGCGGATCCGGAGCATTTGAATCGGTTTCCCATGTTGATTACCATGCAATAGTTTTTGCTCCCTCTGATCCTTCAGTTATTTATATAGGAAATGACGGAGGTGTCACAAAAAGCACCGATAACGGAGCTACATGGAATTCACTGAATCAGACTCTTACCACTCTGCAGTTTTACCGTGTGGCCTCACATAAATCAGACAGAAACATTCTTGCAGGAGGATTTCAGGATAACGGATGTGCGCTTGGATTAAACGGCAACTCCGCATGGAAATCAACTGCAACCGGTGACGGTCAGGAGCATTTCTTCTCAAGCTCAGACAACAGTTTATTTTTTGGTTCTTCACAGGAGGGGGCACTTTATGGTTTCCAGATTGTTAACGGTAATGTAAACCAAACTTCGTTCACATTTCCGGAGGGTGAACAATTCCCCTGGACAACTCCGTTCTTTGAAGATGCAAACTCAAACAACACGATCTATGCTGCATCAAATAGATTGTTTAAATCCACTGACCTGGGACAGAACTGGGAACCCACCACGGCTCAGGCAGTCTCCCAAAATCCTGTTGCCGATGTGACCCAGAGCAAAGTTAATCCTCAGTTATTCTATCTTGTGGCCGGTGAAAACGAAATATTTGTATCAACTGACGGCGGAATTAACTGGACAGATAAAAGCTCTGCAAATCCCGAGCCGGCAAGAGCCCTTCAGCGCATAGTACCTGATCCTGTTGATGCTAATAATGTCTATCTTGTGAGAAGCGGATATGGTGCTCCTCAGATTTACAAATCAACAAATCAGGGAACATCATGGAACAGTATCCAGTCTGATCTTCCGGATTTACCTGCAAGTGATTTCTTTGTTGATCCGCAGAATCCCGGTTTTTATTTTATAGCAAACGATGCGGGAGTCTATTATTCTTCAAATTCAGGAGCAAACTGGCAGAGATTAGGCTCAAATCTGCCTGTTGTACCGGTATTTGATTTTGACTATGTTGCATACCAGTCTGAAAGGCTTCTCAGAATCGGTACCCACGGAAGAGGTGCCTGGGAAGTTAATCTTGATGCAGTTGCTCCGGTTGAAATTGAATCTTTCACTGCATCTGTTACTAATGAAGGAACAGTTCTCAGATGGAATACTTTAAGCGAAAGCGGAAACAAGGGCTTCCATATTGAACGCAGTTATGACAGAAACAACTTTGAAACCATAGCATTCACTGCCTCTAAGGGTAAAGGTGATTATTCGTTTACAGATGCTTCAAATAAAAATAAAGCATGGTACAGACTCAAACAGGAAAACCTTGACGGCAGCTTCAGATATTTCAGTATTGTTGAAACAGAGGGAATGCCGGTTGAATTTGCGGTTGCTCAGAATTATCCCAATCCATTTAACCCGGTGACGGTGATTAAATTTACTATCCCTTCTGAATCAGCCGTAAAAGTGAATGTATTTAACCCGCTGGGTCAGAAAGTTGATGAAATACTCAACGCTAATCTTTCTGCCGGTGAGCATGAAGCTATCTGGAACGCATCCAACTTTACTTCAGGCGTTTATTTTTATTCTGTGGAGGCAGCAGATAATTCTGGAAATCTTCTTTTCTCCTCAATGAAGAAAATGATCCTTGTCAAATAAAACTTCCGGTTTTAGATCTCAGTAATAAAAAAGCACAGGTCAGCGGCCTGTGCTTTTTTTTATTTCAGAAAGTTGAGAAATCTGCCTTTATTTCTCCTCTGAAACTGACTCCACGCATTCCTGTTAAGCAGTATGGATGAGATAGAACGCAGATTTTTTAGATCTTTGTGCGTGGTTCCTGGTTCTTTGTTCCCCCTTGTGGTTTTTGTAAACACTAATTTTACGAATATAAACGAATTATTTATATCTTTTTCTGTATAATGACCGATGAAACTCTTTTGTGGAGTTAGTAAGCTGTGCAAATATGATTTTTCTTAAAACGGGTTCCTGCTACACTTTAGGTTTTATCAGCGCTGAGGCAGAAATTCTTTAATTTTTTGAATATTAAACACTGAAACTGAAAGATCTGAAATTTAAAAACAACATCTGAACCCCTGTACTAATGATAAAAATGATTCTGTTGATTGATTCCAAATTCTTTTGCCGGTGATGGCCTTTAACCTCCGGAAAGTGTGTGTCTTTTGTAAAAAAAAAATAACCACCATAAAACCTAACAACGGTAAGAGTGTTATACTTTTATAAATCCCATTATCTCTGAAATCCTTAAAAATCGTAAATATCTGATATTTAATTTTTTCACAAAAATTGATTAAATTTATAAGCTATGAAAAAAAGATTAATTATAGCGATTGACGGTCCTGCCGGATCCGGAAAAAGCAGTACTGCAAAACGACTGGCCGGACTACTGGGCTATCATTACATTGATACGGGAGCCATGTACAGGGCTTTCAGCCTGTTTCTCCTCAGAAATAATCTCCTTGAGAATATTTCTGCGGGAATTAATCTTATTCTGACAAGAGAACTAAAGCTGATATTTGATAACGGTAACATCAAAGTGTTTCCGGATGGTGAGGATATTTCTGATCTTATAAGAACACCCGAGGTAAGCGGAATGACAAGTAAAATCAGCGCCATAGGGGAAGTCAGGGAAGTTATGGTTGAAATGCAGAGGAAACTGGGTGCTGGTGGGGGAGTTGTTCTTGACGGCAGGGATATCGGGACCGTAGTGTTTCCCGCAGCGGACTTTAAGTTTTTCATGACCGCCTCACCGGAGGAAAGAGTGAGAAGAAGGATTCTTGAACTGCAGCAGAAAGGAATGACTTTTGATCCAGAAGAAACAAAAAGAAGCGTTCTGGAACGTGATAAAAGAGATACAAGCAGGGATATAGCACCTCTTAAAAAAGCAGATGATGCAATAGAAATCGATACAACCGGGCTCACTTTTGACGAACAGGTTAAGAAGATGTACTACATAATTACTGGTCATAAATAAGATTTTTTTGCAGGCTGATTGTTTGAAAATTGAACTGATGACCGCGCTGATAAGTTTAGACAGTATGACTAAAACGGAGTTTAAATGATAGTTTCGATAGATAAAAGCGCAGGATTTTGCTGGGGTGTGGTAAGGGCAATTGATTTTGCAGAGAATGAGCTGCAGTCGGTGTCCAAAGTTTACTGTCTCGGTGATATTATTCATAATACAACCGAGGTTAAAAGGCTTAATGATCTCGGGCTTGAAACAGTTTCTGTGAATGATTTCCCGGATCTTGAGAGAGGCTCGAAAATTCTCATAAGGGCACACGGTGAACCGCCTGAAACTTATGCAAAGGCAAGAGAATACGGACTTGAGATAATTGATGCAACCTGTCCTATTGTTACAAGAGTACAGGAAAGAGTACGGAAATTTGTTGATCAGGACTATCAGGTAGTAATTTACGGCAAAAAAGATCATGCTGAAGTTATCGGAATTAACGGGGTAACGGGATACACGGCAATAGTGGTTAAGAATGTTGAAGAGGCTTTGCAGAAGGTTGATTTTAAGAAACCGACTGTGCTTTTCACTCAGACCACAATGGATAAAAGAGATTTTAAGGAACTTGCCGATGCTCTGAAACAAAGATGTGAGGAGCTTGTGTTTGGATCAATTGAAGAAACTGCAGTTCAGTTTCACTCTAAAGACACAATCTGCGGTCAAGTTTCGGGAAGAGAGAGAAAACTGCAGCTTTTTGCCGCTGAAAATGATATTATCATTTTCACTGCAGGAAGAAAAAGCAGCAATGGCAAGGTGCTTCACGATATTGCCAAAGCAGCTAATCCCAGGACTTATTTTGCAGAAACAATTGATGAAATTGACTGGAACTGGTTTGAAGGTGCTGAGAAGGTTGGTATAAGCGGAGCAACTTCAACACCACACTGGGTGATGCAGCAATTTAAGGAAGTTATTGAAAATAAATATAATAGTTTAGTTACAGCATAAACCATCGTTAGTTAACTAATGTTAAACAAACAGTATTTTTGTTCTGTTCTGATTTGATGGTTAAAGGATACGGAGCAATTACAGATCCACGGAGGATTAATGTCCGGACATAATTCAATGATTGCTGATGAGTTAAACAGCAGTCTTGATTACAAAAGGTCAAGGAAGACTTTTTTTGATGATGAGTATTCCGAAGCCGAATTTTTAGAGCTCTCCAAACTTTATTCAGATTCATTTTCAAATGTAAAAGAGGGTGAACTGGTTAAGGGAAGAGTAGTAAGAATCCAGCATGATGCAGTGATTGTTGATGTGGGATTCAAGTCAGAAGGCGCTATAATGGTTGATGAGTTCGATGATGTATCACTAATTAAAATAGGTGATGAAATTGAGGTTGTTCTTGAAAGCGTTGAAGACCTTGAAGGCAATCTGGTTCTCAGCAAGAGACGTGCTGACTTCTTAAGAATCTGGAGCAGAGTATTAAATGCTCACGATACAGGTGAAATTATTAAAGGTAAGATAGTCCGCAGGATCAAAGGCGGTATGGTTGTTGATCTTATGGGTATGGAAGCATTCCTCCCCGGTTCACAGATTGATGTTCGTCCTATCCGTGATTTTGATGCGTTTGTGGGTAAAGAAATGGATTTCAAGGTAGTTAAAGTAAATATACCTACTGAAAACGTTGTTGTTTCACATAAAGTGCTTGTTGAAGAAGAACTTGCAGATCAGAGAAAGGCTATTCTCGAAGGTCTTGAAAAAGGTCAGATTCTACAGGGTACCGTTAAAGCTATCACAGATTTCGGTGTATTCGTTGACTTAGGTGGTGTTGATGGTCTTATCCACATCACAGACCTCAGCTGGGGCAGAATCAATCACCCCAACGAAGTTGTTAAACTTGACGAACAAATCAACGTTGTCGTTACCGATTTCGATGAAGAAAAGAAGAGAATTTCTCTCAGCCTCAAGAAACTTATGCCTCATCCCTGGGAAAAAATCTCAGAGAAATACACTATCGGCAACAAAGTTTCAGGCCGTGTTGTATCACTTACTGATTACGGTGCATTTATTGAAATTGAGAAGGGAATTGAAGGTCTTATCCATAATTCAGAAATGAGCTGGACTCAGCATATTAAACATCCTTCACAGGTTGTTTCAATGGGACAGGTTGTTGAAGCGGTCATCTTAAGCCTTGATACCGAAGAAAAGAAGATTTCACTCGGTATGAAACAGCTTGAGCCGGATCCGTGGAATGAACTCATGCAGAAATATCCTGTAATGAGCAAACACAGCGGTATCGTAAGAAATCTTACAAATTTTGGTGTTTTCGTTGAACTTGAGCCCGGAGTTGACGGTCTTATTCATATTTCAGACCTCTCATGGACAAAGAAAATCAGACACCCCGGTGAAGTTGTTAAAAAAGGTGAGAAAATTGATGTAAGTATCCTTTCAGTGGATATTGAACAGAGAAAAATTTCACTCGGTCATAAACAGCTTTTCGACAATCCATGGGATACGTTCGAAAAATCTTATGCAGTAGGTGTTGAAACCGAAGCAAAAGTTGTAAGATTAATTGATAAAGGGCTTATCGTTGAACTGGCCGGTGGAGTGGATGCTTTTGTTCCCACTTCACAGCTTTCAACCGGTAAGATTAAAAATATCTCACAGCATTTCCAGGTTGAAAATTCATTAAAGCTTAAGGTTATCGAGTTCGATAAAGAAAGCAAAAAAATTGTTTTAAGCCCAATAGCTTATTACAAGACAAAAAACGATGAAGAAATTAACGAGTATATCAAAAATCATAAACTTGAAAAAGTTTCAGTTCAGGATTTCGTTAACGCCGAAGCCGGTAAAGTTGACGCATCCGAACTCCCGAGTTTTGACTCCGCTCCTTCTGCTCTGAAAGAGCAAAAATAATTTCTTTTCGGTGACCCGGAATTAAAGGGCGGTTTATCCGCCCTTTTCTGTATCGGGCAATCTCATTAAATTATACGGTGATTTAAAACGGAATTTAACCGATTGAAAAAAGTAGCTCTGTACACTCTTGGCTGTAAGCTTAACTTTTCCGAGACTTCTGCGATAGGCAAACAGTTTAAGAATAATGGTTTTGATATAGTTGATTTTGAGCACGGTGCCGATGTTTATGTTGTTAATACCTGTACAGTGACTGAGAATGCTGAAAAAGACTGCCGCCAGATTGTAAGAAGGGCGCTCAGGTCAAATCCGCAGGCTTATGTCATTGTAACGGGATGTTATGCTCAGCTCAGACCTGAGGAGATCAAACGGATTGAAGGGGTGGATCTCGTTCTGGGAAGTGCTGAAAAGTTTGATCTTTTTTCATACACAGAAAACTTCGAAAAGAAAGACCTTGCTTGTATTTTTGTTTCACCATCAGGTGAACTGACAAATTCTTTCGGTCTGGCTTCATCAAGCGATGCAGATACGCGCACTAGAGCGTATTATAAAATTCAGGACGGCTGTGATTATAAATGTTCATTTTGTACAATTCCTCTTGCAAGAGGAAAATCACGCAGTCTTGATCCTGAAACCGCTGTTTTAAAGTTCAGGGAACTTGTTGAGCAGGGATATAAAGAGATTATTCTTACGGGTGTTAATGTCGGTGATTATGGAAGCAACCACGACACTGACCTATACAGACTTCTTCTGAAACTTCTTGAAACAAAAGGGGAGTACAGAATAAGGATCAGTTCAATTGAGCCCAATCTTCTGAATGATGAAATTCTGAAACTTACTAGAGATGATGACCGTATGTGCCGTCATTTCCACATTCCTCTCCAGAGCGGATCGCCAAAAATACTCCGTCTCATGCAGCGCAGATATAAGACTGATTACTACCATGATCTTATACTTAAGGCAAAAGAGTTGATACCTGATCTCGGCATCGGAATTGATGTCATAGTCGGATTTCCCGGAGAAGGTGAGCAGGAATTTCGTGAAACTTATGATTTCCTTCATGGGCTGCCGCTTTCTTATCTGCATGTTTTTACCTATTCTGAACGTCCTGATACAAAAGCTGTTGATCTCTCCGGTAAGGTTGATGTTGTTGAAAGAAAAAACCGTAACAATATTCTCAGGAATCTGAGCGATAAGAAAAAATTTGAATTTTACAATTCAAGACTCGGTTCTGAGGAGGTGGTTTTATTTGAGGAAGAAAACCATGACGGTCTTATGCGGGGATTTTCGTCCAATTATATAAGGGTTGAACAGCCGTATAATTCTGATTATATTAACAGATTAGTAAAAGTAAAATTATCTGAAACAAACGGAAGGATTGCCACAGGCCGACTGTTGTTACCATTGGATCAAATTTAATTCGGATAAATAATGAAAAAAATCAGCCTTCTGCTGGCAGCTTTGTTTCTGACGGCATCTTTCAATTCAGCGCAGAATATAAATAATTATACACCTCCGCTTTCTGTGGTTTCTTCTCAGATTTCACTGC